>JALWKR010000299.1 GCA_027081375.1 Persephonella sp. | reverse complement strand
TGCTCATTCATTGGTGGTGCTGTAAGTTCTATGACCATTTTAGCCCTCCTTAATTTTATTTATTTAGCTGATATTGGTTCTAAAATTCTTACAAGTCCTGTTTCTGTTATCTCCATATAGTGAGTTCTTGTATCGTGCCCTGACATTCTACACCCATCTATTCTAAAAAGTCTTACAATATCTCCTACTTCTCTTTTATAAAATCTTGCTTTATAAGGAGCATCTATAATCTCTTTTGCTAAAACCATTGTTCCATCAACAATATGTCCAACAGCATAACCACCAGCAGCTTCGGCAGTTAGCTCCTCATGTCCACTTCTTTTTTGAGAAACAAGTAGAGCTGTTTGATACCATTTTTTCAGGAAGTTATACACTCTTCTTACAATACCCCTAGCTATACTTTCCTTGTTTTCAAATAAACCTGTAATAGAGTCAATTACTGTAAACTTAACTTTGTAGGTTTTTATCGCATAAGCTAAGGTAGCAAGTAAGTCTGGAACATTCTCCCTAAGTTTAGAATTTGATGCTGCATCAATGAGAATAATATTATCCTCAAACTCTTCAAAGTTTAATCCCATTGCAGCTGCTCTAAGTTTTAACGATGCTGCAACAAAGTTTGCAGGAGTTTCCACTGTTATAAATGCTACTTTGTGGTTTTCACTTGCCTGTTTAACAGCAAACTGTTCCACCATTAGAGATTTTCCTGTATCTGAAACTCCTGTTATGTTAAAAACTGAGTAAGCAGGAATACCGTGTAGATTTTTCTTTACAATCTTTCCATCTTCAACTTCAACAATAAAAAATAGATCATCTAATCCTTCTATTCCTGTTGGGACTCCATATATTTTTGGAGCTTTTGCTAAAGCTTCACTTCCTACAAAAATAGCTTCTTTTACTACTTCAGGTTCTCTATGCTCGTAAACTAACTCTCTCTCTTCTCCGTGATGATAATACTTAGGATCATCTGCCATCCTAACGCTCCTTAGGTTATATTTTTATGTCTATTTTATAATCTAAATAAGGTTTTTTAGGTGTCAATGTTATTTTCTAGGAATTTTAACGATAAATGTTGAACCTTTATTTATCTCACTTTTAACTTCAAGTTTTCCTTTGTGAGCTTCTACAATATGTTTCACTATAGAAAGCCCTAATCCTGTTCCACCAATATTCCTACTTCTTGATTTATCTACTCTGTAAAATCTTTCAAAGATAAGAGGAAGAGATTCCTTTGGAATACCAATTCCTGTATCAGTTACTTCTATAATAGAAAATTTTCTCTCCTCATATCCATTTATCTGGACAGTTCCATCTTCTTTATTGTACTTAATAGCATTTTCTATAAGGTTCTTTAAAAGGATAGAGATTTTGCTTTCATCTGCAAAAATAGAAAAATTTTCTGGGATTTTATTAAAGAATTTTACATTTTTTTCTTCAGCTATTGGGGCAAGGTCTTCATATATAGAGTTTACTAAACCTTTCAGTTTTATTTTCTTTTTTATCAGTTTATCTTCTTTTGACTCTAATCTAGCTATTATAAGGAGGTCATTAATAAGGCTGTTCATCTGGTCAATTCTTTTTTCAGCTATATTTAAAAACTTTTTCTTAGCTGGATCGTTCTCTTCCTGATTTAAAGTTTCTATGACCCCTTTTAAAACAGCTATTGGAGTTTTTAACTCATGGGAAACATTAGCTACAAAATCTTTCTTTGCTTGTTTGTAAAGTTCAAAAGGAGTTATATCTGTTAGATGTATAAACTTTTTATCATCTATATGGTAGATTTTTACAAGAAATTTTTTGTCGTTGATAATTATCTCTTCCTGTACATCTGAAGAGTATTCATGGGAAATAATAGAGTAAAGATAGTTATTTTTTACAACTTCTGAAAAATGTTTTCCTTCTCCATTAGAAATTCCTAACAGATTTTCTATATAGTTATTCATGTAAAGAATATTTCTATCATGATCAATTACTATAATTCCTTCATTTAAAAAATCTAAAAATTTCAAAAAAGCTGAGATATCGCTTTTGTGTATTTTTTTTACATTATCCATAATAAAGTCCTATGGTTTTACAATAACACATGCGTTTCCTTCAGGAATATACTTTTTGTACGTATCTAAAATTTCTTCTTTTGAAACACTGTTTATATGTTTTGTATACTCATCATCCATTTTATATCCTAATCCAATTGTTTCAAACCAGCCTAAATACCACGACTGTTTTGCTCTTGTCTGATG
>JALWKR010000298.1 GCA_027081375.1 Persephonella sp. | reverse complement strand
GTACTTACATAAGATACTATATCTTTTGAAAAAGCAAAAACAACATTGCCATCGCTATCTTCTGCTAAAAGAATAACTTTCTTCTTACTGTCCTTTACATCAAACCAGATAGAGAATTCATTATCCACACAACCTGTATAAATAAGTTGCAAATAAGTATCCTTACCATAGTTATATAAGTACCATTCACAGTTAATATCGTTGCTGTCGTTATCTTCTATTTTTAAATGGGTATTTATTGTGGTTGTTCCACCAAATTCATTTTCTATAGGTTCATAATTTATGTAGAATTCCTTTATAACAGGGGGGTTGTTTATAGCAGATAAAGATTTAATGAATAACGGTTGTTTTTTTTCAAAGAGAATTTGATTTCCTTTTTGAACTCTAAGGGTGGGAAGATATTCTCCTACATTTAGTTTTTTCGTTAAAACATACTCTCCATTACAGTTATTAATGATTTCATCAGGAGTTCCATCTCCTTCAAAATCCAAAACACAAGTCAAATCATTATCTTTTTCCACGTCTAATCTAAATACAAAGTTTACAGGCTTTTCTTCTAAAGTTTCTTCAGGAAAAACCTTGAAATAGAATAGTTCATTTTGATTATCTGCAGAATATTCATCAGCTCCAATATCTACAGCTTTACCTTGAATTCTTAGTTCACCGTCTACATCTGTATCTAATAAACTTAGCAGAGGAGCATTATCATTTCCTCTGTCTACTGCCTCAGCATTTTCTTTTAAATGCTTGCCATCTTTTTGAAATAGATTTTTAAAAGAAGGAAGGAGAATATTATTATCATGCTCAAACTTATAAACTGTTTTCATATTTGCATCAAATCTGTGAAAAATATTGTTATAAGCTCTTACAACACTATCAGAATTAGTTATGTTTAGTGTAGGAAATCCCAAAAGAATATTGTTATATATGTTCACGATAAACTTTTTATTACCGTTAGTAATAATCCGAGGTTCATTAAAAACAGTATTGTTAATGATATTTATGTAAACTTCTGAATAACTATCCTCTTTAAAGTACGAATAACCAGGAATAAATGAACTGCTTTCAATAATATCTTCATCATATCTACCAAAAATATTTCCTAAAAGATTTAACTTTCTATAATGGTTCGCTGAAAAATAAGAAAGCTGAGAATTTTTTATTGTTATATCTGGAGCAAATATCCCTAAACTGCCTTCTATAAAAGAACAATTAACTTTTCCTTTTGTTTCAATAGCTGACGTTATATCACCACTTAATCCTAAGTTAGAGTCAAGAATATAGATATTTCCTTTTCTAGATAAAAGAGCTTTGTTTACAGTAATCTTTGCATCGCTAATATCAGTTAAAACATTAAATTTCCACAGGTATATATTCCCTGTTGATGTCCAAATCCAAATAGGAGCTTTTTCACATCTAATAATGTCGTATTCCTCATCTTCTCCAGGATACATAACACATGATCCAATAAGCTGGCTAAATGAAACATTACTTTTAAAAACAAAAACATTCCCAACCTGAGACTTAAGCCTTAAACTTTCTTTTTGAAAATTTAAAAAATCACAATTTTTTATCAAAATATCCTTTACATATGTTTCTATGCTTATGCCGTTTCTTTTTAAAATATTTTTCTCCTCTTCGCTAACTTTTTCACCTTTAAATACAATATTTTCTAAAGAAAACGTTCCGTAGGATAGGTTTGAAGGATATTTTATTGAAATTCCATAACCTTTTTTATGATTAAACAAGAAAACAGGTTTATCATTATCCCCAATTATTCTAACATTTTGGTTATACGATACGACTATCTCTGTAGCTGAATTAAAATAGTATGTTCCTGAAGAGACGTAGATACTATCCCCCTGTCCATTTTGAGAAGCTTCTTCAAGAGCATTAATGAACTCTCCAGGAGTTGAAACATAAAAATCTTGAGCAAAAGAGAATGAAAACAGAAATAGGTAAAAAAATACAAAAAATCTTAAAAAAAACATAAAATCCCCCACACCCCGAAATTTTTATAAATATTATTATAAATTATCTTTTACTCTTATTTTTAACAACATCTACCAAAAATTTTACTTTTTTTACTTCCATATCAGGCATTAAGCCGTGCCCAAGATTAAAAATATGTCCTGTATCTTTTCCCCACTTTTTCAATATAGAAACAGCTTTTTCCTCTATAACCTCTTCAGATGCGTATAAAACTATTGGGTCTAGATTTCCTTGTGCTGCAGCTTTTCCAT
>JALWKR010000297.1 GCA_027081375.1 Persephonella sp. | reverse complement strand
AAGATAAACTTATAGTTGATGGAAGAATTGAGATAAAAGAAGTAGAAACTCTTTTTGATGTAAAGTTTCCAAAAGGACCTTTTGAAACAGTTGGAGGTTTTATCATATATGAACTTGGCAGAATGCCAAAGAGAGGAGAAACGGTAATATACGATGATATACGTTTTATAGTATTGAAAACAAATATAAGAAGGGTTCAAGAGGTTTTAATAGAAAAAATAAAAGAGAAAAAGGAAGAAAGCCTTTAATTGATAAATAATCTCTCTCCTTTTTCTACAATATGAGCTTTTGCTCCAAGTTTTTCTTTTATAACCTCCCTGAAAACTTTCATTATCTCTGGCTCCCCATGAACAATGAATATCTGTCTTTTATCTTTAAAACTGTCTAACCACTCAAGAAGAACAGGTTGGTCAGCATGAGAAGAAAAACCGTTTATTGTATAAACTTTAGCTTTCACAGCAATTTCTTCTCCATAAATCTTAACTTTTTTAGCTCCATCAACAATAGCTCTTCCAAGAGTACCTTTAGCCTGATATCCAACAAAAATAACAGAACTTTCAGGTCTCCATAGATTATGCTTAAGATGGTGCTTTATCCTACCCCCTGTACACATTCCACTTCCAGCAAGGATAATAGCACCACTTTCTATATTATTTATAGTTTTAGACTCTTCAACAGTTGGAGTAAACTTAACCCATGGAAATATAAAAGGGTTCTTTCCTTCCTGTACCATCTTCCTTGTTGCTTTATTGAAATACTCAGGATACTGAAGAAATATCTTTGTAGCAGATATAGCTAAAGGACTATCTAAAAAAACCTGACACCTAGGAAGCTCTTTCCTATCATACATGTGTCTTAGAGTATAAAGAATTTCCTGCGCCCTTTCCAATGCAAATGTTGGAATTAAAACATTCCCACCTCTATTAATAGCATCAATTACTGCCTGCTTAAACTCAACTAATGTTTCCTTTAATGATTTATGTTTTCTATTTCCATAAGTAGATTCAGTAAAAATATAGTGACCGTGACTTTGAAACTCTAGAGGGGGAATAATGAGCCTCTGTTTTCTCCCTAAATCTCCAGAAAATATTAAAGTTTTTGTTTCATTTCCTGTTTTTATATCTATCTGAACATAAGCAGCACCAAGTATATGTCCTGAATTTTTAAAAGTAATAGTTATATTCTCAGTAAGTTCAAGAGGCTGATGATAATCAAGCTGTATTTTAAAGTACTCCATAGCATCGTAAACATCATCTTCATCAAACAAAGGAGGCTTTACCTTTTCAGGTTCACCTCTTCTAAGAGCCTTTTTATACTGAACCCTATACTCTTCTTCCATTACTTTTGCTGCATCAAGAAGCATTATTCTTGCAATACTTCTTGTGGGAGCTGTTGTTATTATCTTTCCTCTAAATCCCTGTCTTACTAAAACAGGAATTCTTCCTATATGGTCAAGGTGTGCATGGGTAACAATAAGATAATCAATATCTTTTGGATTAAAACCAAATCCCTCATAATTCTTATCTTCATCTTCTCCCTGAAAAACACCACAATCAATTAATATTTTTAGTTTTCCTACAGTTAAAAGATGACAGGAACCTGTTACTGTCTTTGCAGCTCCAAAAGATTGAACGTATATATCCATTTTTCTCTCCTTTAGTGGTGATGCCCTATTCCAAATGCCCTAAGAAGTACCCATATTCCTAATAAAATTACAATTACTCCTGATAAGGAAGCAAGGCGTTTTCTTAGCTTTGGAGACAAAATCTGAAAAAGTTTACTTGATAGCAGCATCGCAGGAACAGTTCCCAACCCAAAAGAAAACATAACAAGCATTCCTTTTAAAGGATTACTTTCAAACATTGCTTGAAGTAAAAACGCATAAACTAAAGGACAAGGCAGAAATCCATTAAACATTCCTAAGAAAAATGGATTTTCTCTAAACTTTGCTAAAATAGAAGCTATTGTTTCAAATATCAGGTCTAGCCCTGGTACACCTTTTTCTTTAATATTCCCTGTTATCTGCAAACCAAAGATAATCATTCCAATACCAAGGAAAATAGCTAAACTTTTTTGAAAAAGTTGAAACTCTATATTGTGAAAGAACATACCTGCATAACCAGCAAGAAATCCTAAAAACATATAAGAAAAAATTCTTCCTGCGTTATACAGAATATTTCCTAAAAGCCACGACTTATGTTTTATAAGGGGAGGAATAAATCCACACATTCCTATACAGTGATA
>JALWKR010000296.1 GCA_027081375.1 Persephonella sp. | reverse complement strand
CATAAAGATAATCCAGGTATATTTAGTTTTTTATACCATTGAGCTTTTCTCATTGCTGTTTTCGCTTTTGATTTTTTTCTTTTAGGTGCTGCCATATATATTACCTCCTTATTTTTTGCGGGTTTAACAAAGCAACTATTTTAACAGATTTTAAACTACATTTCTATTTTCCTAGAGAGATTGATATATATATGTTTCAGATAAAGAAATTTTCAGATGAAAAATATATAAAGTCCCTGAGCTAACTCAGGGACTTTTAACTATAGATTTTCTATAAATCTATAGAGTAAATATCCAGCTATTCCTCCTGTTATAAGGGCGATTATAGAAAGAATTATTGAAACAGACCTGTTTATGTTTTTTTCTGCTTCTTTTATCAGATTTTCATTTTCTATAACTATCATCTGGATAAGCTTATCTTTAGGAATTACTGCTTTTGTTTCTCCTGTTTCAAGGTTGTATTCAGCTATCTTTAAAAAAGCGTTTTTGTGGGTAAAAAACATAAACACATGAAGAATATCCCCAGTAAGTTCTGCTCTAAGCTGGTAAAATTCAAGAAAATCTTTTATAAGCTCTTTGTTTTCAATACCTATTAGGTCTTTTAATACTTTATATATCTTTTCATCAAAGTTTTCGATTTTTATTAAGTGCTTTAGAACACCCATAGTTTTACACCTCTAATAGGTTTTCACTACTCCCCCAAGTTTCTTTCTTTTTTTGTTAACAAACTGCTTTACATATCTCCAGCTTCTAGTGTTTAAAATATTTTTCTTTTCAGCCCATCCTCTTCTAGCCTGTGCAACACCTAACTCCATATACGCAAAGTTCCCAAGATTATGGCTGTCAGTTGATATAACAAGCATAACTCCTTCTTCAACAGCTTTTCTTATCCATATATCATTAATATCAAGTCTCCTTGGTTGTGCATTTATCTCTAAAGCTGTTCCTGTTTCTTTTGCTTTTTTTATAACAGCGTCCATATCCACAGGATATGGTTCTCTTATCCCTATAAGCCTTCCTGTTGGATGACCTATAACATTTACATAAGGGTTTTCCATAGCTTTAAGAATTCTATCTGTATTATCTCTGTTAAAATGACTATGAACTGAAGCTACAACCCAGTCTAACTTAGCAAGTATCTCATCTGGAAAATCAAGGGAACCATCTAGAAGAATATCTACTTCTGTTCCTATCTTTATAAAATCCCAACCCATCATCTTATTAAGCATTCTAACTTCTTCTATCTCTTTCAAAATCCTTTCTTCATCTAAACCATGAGCTACCCTTTGAGATTTTGAATGGTCTGTTATCACTATGTACTCATACTTATACTGTTTTTGAATAAAGTCAGCTATGTCTTTAATACTGTTTACCCCATCAGACCACGTTGAATGAACGTGCATATCTCCTTTTATATCTTTTAGCTCTACTAATTTTGGAAGTTTATGCTCAAGTGAAGCTTCAAGTTCTCCTCTGTCTTCTCTAAGCTCAGGGGGTATCCAGTCCATACCAACGGCTTTATAAACACTTTTTTCAGTTTCCCCTGCTATCTTTTCTTCTGTATCTACCTTATAAACGCCGTATTCATTGATTTTAAGACCCTTTTCTTTTGCTATTTCCCTAAGATGAACATTATGCTGTTTTGAACCTGTGAAATACTGAAGAGCAGCTCCCCACTCATCTTTTTTAAATATTCTTAGATCTACCTGCCTTTCTTTTCCTTCAAATTTCATAACAACAGAGGATTTTTTAGGACCTTTTACAAGTATCTCATCAACTTCTGGAAGAGAGGTAAAGTAGTCCATTATCTTCATTCTGTCTTCATCTTCAGCTATAACAAGAATATCAAGATCTCCTATAGTCTCTTTCCTTCTTCTTACGCTTCCAACTACCTCAATATCCTTTATTTCTTTTAGAGATGACTTTAGCTTATCCACAAGATACCTTGAAATCTGAAGGGCTTCCCAGAGGAGAATTCTTCTTTTAGAAAGTTCATACATCTGAAGACCTTTTAGCATATTTTCAACTTTCTTAGGTCCAAATCCTGGAAGCTGTTCAATTCTTCCATCTTTTAATGCTTTTATAAGCTCTTCTTTTGTTTTAATACCAAGCTCCTCATATATTCTTCTAAGGGTTTTAGGACCAAAACCTGGAAGGTCTATAAGTTCTATAAAATCTTCTGGTACTTGCTTTTTCAGCTCTTCATACTTCTGTATCTTACCAGTTCTAACGTATTCTTCAATTTTTGAAGCTATACTTGGACCAAT
>JALWKR010000295.1 GCA_027081375.1 Persephonella sp. | reverse complement strand
ACTCAGGAAACAAGGAAAGAGAGATTATAGGAAATATACTAAAAGATGATTTAAAAAAGATAGGAATAGAAGTTAACTTTCAGGCAATAGATTTTAATAACCTTGTAACAAGACTTATGTCAAACTATGACTGGGAAGCTGTTATTATAGGATTAACAGGTAGTATGGATCCATACTTTGGACAGAATGTATGGCTTTCTTCGGGACATCTTCATATGTGGTATCCAAATCAGAAAAAACCCGTAACAGAATGGGAAGCAAAGATAGATGAACTTTTTCAAAAAGCAGCAGTGGAACTAGACCCTAAAAAAAGAGATGAACTTTATAAAAAAGCTTTTAAAATACTAGGAGAGCAGCAACCTATGATTTTTATAGCTGCTCCTGAAGAACTTTTAGCTGTAAAAAATAAGCTAAAAAATGTTTTCCCAACAGTGTGGGGTTGGTATAGAGAAAACTATGTATATATAAAGGAGTAAAGGAGGAGACATGAAAAAGAAAATTTTAGGGCTTTTTTTAGTTATACTGTCAACTTTTTATTTATCTAGAGGGGAAATAGAAGTTAACCCTCTTTATCTTAATGAGGGATTAACAGAAAATCAGATTACAAACATAAGACTCTATACTACAAGAGCAGAGAATTTAGTACTTGATGCTTACAAATCCTTAACCCATAGAAAAATTCTGTGGAGAGAAACAAATAAGTATCTTAAAGCAGCTTTATTCTTTTTAAATGAAGCAAAACAGTACTCTCCTTCATACCTTGTAAAAAGACAGCTAGAAGCAATTTCAAAAAGAATAGACCTGTATCCTGGAGAGGATTACTCAGATGATCTAAAAAGCCTGTATATATACATAGAAGAGATATCAGGAAACCTTGATAACTATGATGAGATAAAGTCCCTTTTACTTGAGATAATAAGAAATGCAGAAATGAGACAAAACAGTTATGTAAAAGACAAGATAGAAATCCTTAATGAGAAAATAAAGATAAAACTTATAGATTCTCCTATAAACGAAGCTCAAAATCTTATTAGCATAGCTAAAGATCATCTACAGGCAGGAAACTATAAAAAAACTAAGCAAGCTTTAGAACTGGCTTTAGAACCTTTAATAAAAATCTCTTTTAGAGATTATCTATATGTAGCCCTTGTTAGAGAATACATATACAAAGCTTATCTAACTTATAACTATGATCAGATTATATCTCTTAAGTATGTTGACTCAGCTTTAATAGCTATCAACAAAGCTTATTACGTAGCAATTCCAGAGGATAAAGAGCTTATATCAAAAGTAAGAAAAATGATAAGACAGCTTCCAGGTATATTTGATAATAACCAAAAAGCCGAAAAGTTATTTACTGATATAATAGGTTTACTTCGCGTAATGTAAGGACACCTCAGAAACGCTATAAAACATAATAAAACCTAACAAAATGTTTCTGAAAGTGTCCTTCGCCTATCATTTGATAGGGAAATACTATCGGCTATGTCCTTTAAAACACTCGCCGAATACTTCCTAAATAGATTGAGCTTTATTGGTCTTGATAACTTATCTAACCAGTTAGGCAGTTTTAAAAACTGCTCTCTTATTTTCTTTCCTAATCCTTTAATTGCTATGTTTAATGCCCCGTTTAAATCTGCATTGTAAGCTTTATTTGTTTTATGGTCTTTAAAAAGACCTCTTTTTATTCTTCTTCCGTTAAATTCTTTCTTTTCTAAATCCCCACTTATAGATGATGTTTTTGATGTATAGCTTTCTTCTTCTGTTATTCTTAAATCTATCCCTGCTACATCACATTTATACTTAAGCATTTGAATGAATTTACCAAATGGAACAGTCCTAAATGTTTGATTAAATCTCTTTCCTTTTTCTGATTTCCTTTGATATTCCTCCATTAATCCTTTTGATATTACTATTGTCCCTATATTCTCTTTTAAAGCTAACGAAACAAGTAAGTTTGTTATGCTTGCAAAAAATTGGTTTATTCTCTTATTTCTGTATCTCCAAAGTAGTTTATGTTCTTTTTCTTTTCCTTCACTTTGTAGTTTTGCTGATAGTTTGTTTACCCACTGGTTAAATGCTTTTAGTGGTTTTCCGTTTACTATGAAACTTCTTACATTTTCTTTGTTTGATACTGCTGATATAAAGTTGTTTACTCCTATGTCTATGGAAATAAATTTGTCCTTGTTTAATTGCCTGTTCTCTAAAGGTTGTTTATAGTTTATCAATACATCTATATATCCTTCCTCTCTCCAGATTAGTTTTAGAT
>JALWKR010000294.1 GCA_027081375.1 Persephonella sp. | reverse complement strand
GGTTTTCTGTAGGAAACTGTTTTAAAATTTGCCACCTGACCAAGAGCATGAACCCCTGCATCAGTTCTACCAGATGCTATTAGTCTTATTTTTTCATTAAACAGTTTTTCTAATGTTTCCTCTATAACTTGCTGGACTGATATATGTTTAGGTTGTCTTTGCCAGCCAAAATAGTTTGTTCCTATATAGCTTATAGTTAGTTTGTAGTTATGGTTAAACTTCTCTTTCCTCATCTTATCTCTAATAAACATCCAAAAGTTAATTTTTCTTTGAAAGGTAAATAAAGACCAAAGGAATACCCTTGAACTGTTATATCAATCCCTTTTTCAGACTGACTTACTGTTTCAACTGGTGAGATAAGATAGTTTACAGGTCTGTCTGTAGAAATAACAATCTCTTTTTCTGTAAATGGGTCTTTTATTAATAATTCCTGTTGATTTTGCAAAATCTTCTTCTGCAGAGGCTCATTATTCACTTTTATCCAGTCATAAACAGCAAAGTGAAAGTTAAGCTCTAAAAGATAAATGTTTTCTTCTTTATCTTCTGTTTCTATTTCACTTATAAATTCAATACTATTATCTTCTATTTTGTAAGCTTTTTTTAGAGTTGTTTTGTATTTTCTATCTTTATATATCCCTCCATCTCTTTTAAAAAGAATATTTCCGTTTTCAGCTTTCAAAATTTCAAAAGGCTGATTTGCAAAGTCTCCGTATTCTCTAAAAGAACATCTGTAAAAACTTTCAAGAGAAATGGAATTATCTGTTATATGGTCTATAAACATATTTTTGTTATACCAGTCATATATTAGTTTATCTTTTATCTCTTCTATAGAAACCTCAAGCTCTGCTTCATGAATTGTAGATATACCTTCATCTTCGCTATGCTGATATTGATGTTTTTTAAAGAATTTTGAATGGTATCCTTCCTTTCTTCTTTTTAAGACATTTGCAAAGTTAAATTCCCTGTCTTTTATTGAAAGTTCTACAAGTTGACCACCTTCTTTACTGCTAAAAAGAGTTATAAGGTTTTCACTGGAAACTTTTATATCTTCAAAGCCATCTAAAGTGATGTCTTTTACTTTTGTGTATATAGATAGATTTTTTGCTTTTTCTAACTCTTTTTCAGCTTTTATTAAAAATCTATAAGCGTTATTTCTAAGATTTGGAAGATATAATCCCCCAAAAACACCATGCCATAAAACATCATTACATTGGGAAGCCATTAGATTTTCTAAGAATTCCTTATTTTTCCTTTTTAAATCTCTATCTTCTACAGAAAGTTCCAAGAACCTTTTGTGAATTCTGTTACTTTCAGGATATTTAACAAAAAAGTTTTTCCATATACTTCCCCTTACATACTTTTCAAAGTAGCTTTCTAGTCCTTCAGATATAAGTTTTTCTTTTAAAAACTCTATCTCTTCAAACATATCAGCAGGTAAAGCCCACTCTCCCATCTCATAGTAAGAAGTTGTGGGGAGGTAAGCTAAATCCTCAGGCTTTTCTTCCTTTACATAATCTCTGTACAGATAGCTTTCTACTTCTTTACTGGAAGATATAGCTTCTATAAACTCTTTTAACCAGCCTTCCTGATAAACCCACCAGTGAGTTTTCGGCCATATTCCAAACTTTTCTCCATCATCAAATATAACTCCTGCCTTTTTGTCAGGAATTGAGGTTAAATATTCCATTACTTTAGGAACAGGTTTAAATGGAGTTATATACCTGAGAGTTTTATCTATAGGAAAAATTCCAAGTTTATAACCTTCACTTTCAGTTATAAAGTATCCGTGCAGTTGTTCCTTTTTAAATCCTGCACATATAAAGTGATAATCATCTACCATTACATATTCAACACCTACATCTACAAGGTCTTTAATAACAGTATCATCCCAAACCCTTTCTGTTAACCATAATCCTTTTGGAGCTTGTCCAAAATTTTCTTTTATAAAGTTATTTAGCTTTTCAATCTGATATTTTCTGTCGTCAGAAGGGATAGATGCTAAAACAGGCTCATAAAATCCCCCTGTAAAAAACTCTACCTGCCCTTTTTCAGAGCATTTTTTCATAAGATTAAATAGGTCTTTATGGTTTTTCTTTATATACTCAAGAAGCCAGCCGCTATAATGAACACTAAAACGAAAGTCAGTTTCAGATACTACCTCAAAGAAAGGTTTATAAGCTTTCTCTACAGCTTCATCTACAACTTCATAAAAGTTCTCTACAGGTTGGTGACAGTGTATACCAAATAATAATTTTCTACTCATATTAAAACT
>JALWKR010000293.1 GCA_027081375.1 Persephonella sp. | reverse complement strand
AGATTTTATCTTCGCTAAAGCAAGGCAGAAAAATCCAAACCTTGGTAAAAAAGTAGCACCTTTATATTCTATGATTTTAACTGTCAATGGAGCTAAAAGAGACATAGGATTTGCTGCGTATGACAATAGAAACGGAAAATCCAAGATGATCCCTATTTATGATTCAAACTCATATGAATGGACTTACAGAAATGTGGACTTCGACACAGACACTTTCAGGCAGTAATTACTGCCTGATTTTTTTTAACACAAATTCGCCAATAGGATTTTCAAAGTCTTCATCTCCTAAATGATAAGCTGTCCATAAATGAAAACATTTAACCTTGAAAGGTTTTTTATTGAAGTTCCTAATACTTCCAATACCTAAATTTTTATCTAAAAGAACCTTAAAGGCTTTTGTATCTTTTAGATGGTTATACTTTTTCTCTAAAATTTCTATTCTCTTCTTTACTTCCAATTTATGTAGATTAACAAAAAAATTAAAAAGTTTATTATCTTCAGATATTTTTCTTTCCCACTGTTTTATTAAACCTTTTTCTTCCAATCTTGATATAGCTTTATGAAGCTCTCTGTCTAATATCCAGAATCTTGTAGGTTGAGGTACCCATATATTTTTTTCTTTATCAAACCAAATTAAATCTACTTCTTCAGCTTTGTATTTGTCCATGTCAAATTTTATTTGCAAAAAAAATCTATTCCTATAAAATGTTTAAAAAAGTTTTAGAGTGCAATATGAAAAGAATCTTTATAGGAAGTTTTATAACAGATAAGATTCTAAAGTCAAACTATCATATTATCAAAAAAACATTTGGAGGTTCTTTAAAGGGTAGATGGACTCCTTTTGAGAATCTTCATATAACATACAAATTTATAGGTAATGTAGAAGAAAGTCAGATTAGTATTATTAAACAAAGCTTGTCTTCAATTCTTGATAAAGATGAAAACATCCATCTAATATTTAAAGGATTTGGAGTTTTTCCAAACATAAGAAATCCAAGAGTTTTTTTCTTAAAAGTGGAAAACCCTGATGGAAAACTTAAAGAGTTTAATGATTTTGTTCAGGAAAAACTTTCTCTAATAGGTTATGAAAAAGATGAAAGACCTTTTATCCCTCATATAACATTAAAACGTCCAAAATATGTAAATAGCAAAGAGCTTTTTTTTAAAATGAAATCTGTAGAGGAAAAAATCTGGGGAGAGCAGTTTAAGATTCAGATAAATGTGATACAAAGCATATTATCTCCTGAGGGAGCAAAGTATATTAAAATTTGAACTATTTATTTTAAGGTTATATTATTAAGGTTGAAATTGAATAGGTATTTCCCGCGGGGGTAGTCCTGAAAATTCAGGGCTTGAGAAACACCCTTTGAACCTGATGCGGTTAATACCGACGTAGGGAAGCGGGCTTTGAAATATAAGCCACCTTTCTACTGAAACCGCAGGAAGGTGGCTTTTTTTATATAAAGACAAACTATGGAGGTCTTAAATATGGGTAAATACGCTGTTCCAAGAAGTACTACTTATGGAAAAACTCAGATGGATTATGCAAGGGAAGGAGTTATAACTCCTGAAATGGAGTTTGTTGCAAAAAGAGAAAACCTTCCAGTTGAACTTATTAGAGATGAAGTAGCTAGAGGAAGAATGATAATTCCTGCAAATATAAATCACTACAGACTTGAACCAATGGCAATTGGCATTGCTGCGAAATGTAAAGTTAACGCCAATATTGGAAATTCTGCTGTAACTTCAGATGTGGAAACAGAATTAGAAAAGCTAAGAGTCGCATTAAAATACGGTGCTGACACAGTAATGGATTTATCAACTGGTGGAAATATAGACGAGATTAGAGAAGCAATTATTGAACATTCTCCTGTTCCAATAGGAACAGTTCCAATATATCAGGCTTTACAGGAAGTTCGTTCCATTGAGAAACTAACAGAACAAGATATTCTTGACATGATTGAGCATCAAGCTCAACAAGGTGTTGACTATATGACTATCCACGCAGGAGTTTTAAAGGAGTTTTTACCTCTTGTTAACCACAGACTTATGGGAATAGTTTCCCGTGGTGGTTCTATAATGGCTGAATGGATGACTGTTCACGGAAAACAAAATCCTCTATATACACATTTTGACAAGATATGTGAGATATTCAAAAAGTATGATGTATCATTCTCCCTTGGAGATGGTCTTAGACCAGGATGTATAAACGATGCTTCAGATGAAGCTCAGTTTGCTGAACTTAAAGTTTTAGGTGAATTAACAAAGAAAGCAT
>JALWKR010000292.1 GCA_027081375.1 Persephonella sp. | reverse complement strand
TGTTTATGATGTTAGCTTCGTCTTCTCCATACAGTTTCGAAATTGCCATATTTGTCATAAATTCCATATCGCCAAAGTAGTTGTTTATAGATATTCCGTTATCTACTAAGAATGTTCCGTATCTTTCATATTTAGGCTTTGCAACCATTGTTCCTGCAAAATCAAACTCTTCACTGTCTATGATTGTTCCAGTTCTCTGGACAACTCCACCCTCTTTTGTAACCATCGGTATAGACCAGCCTTTGTTCTGCTGTAGTGCTGTCCATAATGCTCTTTTGTAAGAAACCGGAGAGAAAAAGACTTTTATTCCTTCAGGAGTGGTGATTTTTTTCACGGTGGCTATATTTCCTATCCCATCTCCCCTGTTTACTACACCTGTTTCAATAACGAAAACACCTGTAAGTTTCATTTTTTTACCCTCCATCTATTTATAAATTTCATCGTGAGAACCTATATCTATCAATACAATTTCATTTTCAACTACAGCAAAGGTTAAGATAATTCTGTAATTCATAGTTATAGAAACAGAATATCTATCTTTAAATTTCCCTTTTAGCTTATGAAGTCTAAGAGAAGGATGAAAAGGATTTATTTCAAATAGCTTTAAAACCTTTTTATACCTTGGAATTAAGTCTTTATGCCTTTTTAGAAATTCTTTTTCTCTTTTTAGATATGTTTCTGTAAAGACTAACTGATACATATCTTATATACCTAATCTTTTAAAATGTTCTTCTGCCGTTTCTTTTATAACTCTGCCCTTTTTATAGTCTTGTTCTGCTTCTCTTATAATTTTCTCAAGTTCTGCTTCTTTTAATTTTTCATATTCATCAATTGGCAGAATTACAAATTTAGGTTTGCCCCTAACAGAAATAAAAGCTTCCTTATATTTTTTTAATATTTTTTCTACGAAGGAAATTCCTTTTGTTTTTAACTCATTCGCTGTAATAATCATTTTAAGCCTCCTAAATTTAGCACTGTTATTAATACTATAAACAATACTAAAATTAGTGCAACTTTTAGATTTCTTTTCCTACTGTTTCTTTCTTTTCTTCAACTTTTTCCCCCGGTTTTCTCGTCATAACTGCAAGGGCAATCGTTGTAGCTATGTCCTTGTATGTATCTTTTGTTATCATCTGTAGTAAATTGCTGTCTATTGGTGCATCGTAGCTAATCATAATCCTTGTTAGGGTTTCCATGAATTGATTATAAGTTCCTTTTGAGGCGTCCAAAAATGAGTTTGAGAGAGAGATTATCTTATTGTTAAAAGTATTCCAATTAATCTCTCCACCTTCTGACAAAGACGAGAAAACTCTTCCTCTCAAAAACTGTCCATATTCTTTAAAAGCTTCATACATATCCATATTCAATTCCTCCTCTAATTTAAAGTGCATTTTTAGAATATGAAGTAAAACACTTATATAAAACCCTTTTACCGGTGGATTTTTGACATTGTTTTGTCTAAAGTTTTCTGCCATTAAAGCAAGTTTTAAAAATCTCTGGACGATTACTATCAACTTCTGATTATTGACAATAGCGTGTAAAAGCTCCTTTGATAAGTTTATTGTCTGGTAGCCCTGTTTATCTTTTACCTGCCCCCAGAGGTTATCTTTATAGTCTGTGTAAAGTTTGTTCAGTTCGTTTTCTATTTTTATTAAGTTTCTAATTATATCCTCTGTAAGAAGGTAAAAATCCAAATTTGGATTTTGTGGGTCAAGGTAAAACTCTAATATCTGTAGTTCTCTAATGTACCCTTCTTTCTTTAACTGTAGCTTTTCATAATCAATAATTCTTTTTGTTAACTCTCCTATATCTGATATTTTTAGTCCTTCATTTAAATCTTCCAAATCTTGTAAGTTTGGTCTATAAACAACAATAGCGTTTAGTTCGTTTCCTAAAAAGGTAAAAGATTGAGTAATTGCGAGGTTAGAAGCAAGACAATAAGGGCATATAAAGATTGATGGTTCTCCAAACCAGAATGCGTTAAACTGGGCTGGTGCGAAGAAAAAAGTATCTCTTGTAATCCTTTTTCCTTTGTTTGTATGGCAAAAAGAACAGGTTTCTTTTCCTATATCTTTATAAAGTTTATCAACTGCTCTCTGAAAAACATCTTTTCCCCTAACTTTCATATCAGCCTGAAAGTTTAAGAGGATGTTGTTGAGTAGATTAACTGTTTTACTCCAGAGAATATCCTCTATTTCTTGCACTGAAAAAAATTTTTCGGAAAAATTTTCAGATAAAAATCCATAAATCTCTTTGGATAAATCTTTTATAACTTTTTCTA
>JALWKR010000291.1 GCA_027081375.1 Persephonella sp. | reverse complement strand
CGAGCAAGCTCCTCAATTTATTGAGAAGTAGTTCACTGGTCTTTGTCATAATATAGAAAATATAAGGTTTATAAAATGTTTTTAAACTTCTAATTGAGATTGAATATTAATTTAAAGAATAGGGGAGGATATATGAAACTTGTAGAACTTGAAGATGGGACTGTTTGTAGGATAAAAGCTTTGCATGTTGAACCTGAACTTAAAAAGAAACTTCTTGAACTTGGTCTCTTTCCAGGTCAGATAGTTTCTGTGGTTCAAAAGGCTCCTTTAGGGGGTCCTATTAAAATAAAGGTAAGAGATTACTGCTTAGCTTTAAGGCCATCTGAAGCAGAAAAAATAGAAGTGGAGAACTGTCATGAGTAAAAAGGTTATTACTGTAGCTGTAGCTGGAAATCCAAATACAGGAAAAACAACCCTTATTAATGCAATAGCAGGTACAAATCTTCAGGTGGGAAACTGGCCAGGAGTTACTGTTGAAAAAAAAGAAGCTACTGTTGAGTATAACGGATACACTATTCATTTTGTAGATTTACCAGGGACTTACAGCTTAACAAACGATACAGCAGAAGAAAAAATAGCAGTAGAGTTTCTTATAAAAGAAAAACCTGATGTTGTGCTAAATGTGGTTGATTCAACAAACCTAGAAAGGAACCTGTATCTTACAATACAGCTTTTAGAACTTGAAAGGCCTCTTATTATAGCTTTAAACATGTGGGATGATGCTCAGAAGAAAGGGATAATTATTGATACAAAAAAGCTAGAGAAACTTTTGTGTTCTAAAGTTGTTCCAACAGTTGCTCCAAAGGGACAGGGAATAAAAGAAATTTTAGATTCCATTATTGAGATATACCAAAAGCAGAAAAAAACAAGATGTGTTTTACATTTTGAGGATACCTTTGAAGAAGAGCTGAAGGAGCTTAAAAAGGTAATAGAAAAATATCAGCCTGTCTTACTTAGTGTTTATCCTGAAAGATTTCTTCTTTTGTCTATATTAGAAGGAAATCTTCACTTTATAGATATTCCTGTAAATGAAAATATCTTAGAAAAAGCAAAGGAGATAAGGGATAAAATCAAAAAACTTTATCATAAGGACATATCAACATTTATTATTGAAGAGAGATACTCAATAATCCTAAGTATATACGAACAGTGTGTAAAAGAAAGTGTACAGGAAAGATTAGATACAACACTGGTGCTAGATAAAATTTTTCTCCATAAAATATTTGGATTTCCTATTTTCTTATTTTTTGTTTGGGTAATATTTGAGTTTACCTTTGAGGTATCATCTCCTTTTGTTGACTGGCTAGATATCACATTAAGTGAATATATAGCACCGTGGGTTTACAATATTCTTATAAATGCAGGAGCATCTAACTGGCTTACTTCTTTAATTACAGAAGGAATAATTGGTGGGGTAGGGTTTGTTTTAGTTTTTGTACCTGTTCTTTTCTTCCTGTACGCTTTTATGGCGTTTCTTGAAGGTAGTGGATACATGGCAAGAGCTGCTTTCTTAATGGATAGATTTATGTCTTTTATAGGTTTAAGTGGAAAGTCTTTTATACCTCTTATTTTAGGGTTTGGGTGTAATGTGCCTGCTGTTTATGCTACAAGGACTTTGGAAGATCCAAAAGAAAAGATTTTAACTGTGTTAATGATTCCTTTTATGAGCTGTGGTGCAAGACTTACTGTTTACGCTTTTTTTGTGACTATATTTTTTACAAATCATAAAACGTTAGTTATTTTATCTCTATATGGACTAGGAATACTAGTTGCAATAATTGTTGCCTTTATTTTGCAGAAAACAGTTTTAAAATCTCAGTCACAGATTTTTATCCTTGAACTTCCTCCTTATAGACTTCCTACATTTAAATATGTTTTGACAAGTGCATGGTTAAAAACAAAATCTTTTATATATGAAGCTGGAACATTTATTCTTGCAACATCAATAGTTATATGGTTTTTATTGCACTTTCCTATAGGAGTTAAAAAAACAGAAGATAGTATATTTGGAACAGTTAGTAAAACAGTAGCACCTATATTTCAGCCCCTTGGTTTTGGAAACTGGGAAGCAGCAGGGGCTTTAATATCTGGTTTTGTTGCGAAAGAGGTTGTTATCTCCACTATGGGAAACATTTATTCTGGTGAAATGATAGAAGAAAAACCTGAAGCAAAACCTTTCAAAGAAGGATTAAAAGAAATTGGCGAAGGTTTTATACAGGCTTTTGTTGATGCAGTTAAGTCTGTTTTTAAGATATTTGGAATAGATATATCCAATGGAGAA
>JALWKR010000290.1 GCA_027081375.1 Persephonella sp. | reverse complement strand
AGAGGTGTTCCACTTAAAGCCCATCTGTATTTTGCATACCTGCTTATAAATCTTACAGCTTTAGTCTTTTTTGCGTCAGGATTTTTAATATTATGGGCTTCATCTAAAACAACAATGTCTAAATCTTTAGCAAACTCCTTTAACATTTCCTTTTCATACTTGTAATCATTTTTTAGTGTGTCGTAGCTGATTATGTATAGATGGGATTTAACATTCCATAGAATCTTTCTTCCTTCTCTTGTATCCCTTACAGTTACAAACTGAACTTCTGGTGCCCATTTCTTTATATGCTCTTCCCATACAGATATAAGGTTTGATGGAACAACTATAATTCCTTTTTTTATTTCTCCTTTTATAAACAGTATTCTTAAAGCTGTTGTTGTCTGGACAGTTTTACCTGTTCCCATCTGGTCTGCTAAAAGTGCAGATCTGTTGCTAATAAGAAACTTTACTCCCTGAACCTGATATGGAAAAAGTTCTGACGGGAATGTCAATTCCTGTGGAAGATCAAAATCTATCTCAGGCATTAAAACAGGCATAATAATGTCAAATATAGATACATTTTTTAGATTTTGTTTTGTTTTTCTTTTTCCTTTTTTCTCTTTTAACTGAGATATGTTAAATCCTTCTCCTTTTAAAAATTTTTTTCCAAGAATTTTAAAGTCAGGAATATCTTTAAGAAGGTTATCTGAAACATCAACTACATTCTCATTTTGAAATAAAACACAGGTTTCTACCTGAATTAATGATGTTTTTACCATGGCTGTCCTTCCTTTTTTATAAACCTTTTCGGCTGTAAGGAAGGAATTTCTACTTTAAAAACTCTTTTATCAGGGTTGTAAACTCTCTATTGAAGAAATAACTAAGGGATAAATAAAAAAGAGAACCAAGGAGCAAAGAAAATACAAAAGAAACAAAAACAGTACTTATAATTTTTAAAGGTAGATACATTAGAAAACCTGTTATCAGAGAAACAGTCAAAGGAAGTATTATCTCTCTGTGATACTCAATAAAACCTGCTCTACACATAGGTTTAACAAGAAACATCCAGTCTATAAAAACTAAAATAATATGAGAAACAGCTAAAGATACAGCTACTCCTTCAAGACCAAAAGAACTCCCTGCTACTATCCATGCAGGAATATACACAAGCATTACTATATTCCAGTAAAACTCAATATCTGGTCTACCTCTAGCTAAAATTAAAGACCCTACAGGATTTCCTACAGCTCTAAACATAAAGTAAACAGATAAAAGCTGAAACACAAAAGTATAAGGAAGCCATTTTTCCCCAAGAAGAAGTTTTATTATTATTGGTGCCAAAACAATCATAAATGTATAAACAGGAAAATTCACTGAAACAACGTATCTTATAGTTTTCAGGTATATATCTTTTAATTTTTCTATATCATTTTGAAACTTTGACATAACAGGAAATGTCACTCTTGTGATTATAGGATTTAGGATATAAGCTGGCCTCATAACAAGCTGTTTTATAACACTGTAAACACCAACAGTATCAGTGCCAAGAAGTTTTCCAATAAGGATAACATCAAGCTGAGAGCTTATATAGTTTGTTATCCTCTCTCCAAGCTGAAATAAACCAAATTTAATAAAAAAGGAAATATCTTTTAATGAAAAATAAAAAACAGGTTTATGAACATAAAAACCTTTATAAACAAGAAACACTGTTTCTATTAAAACCATAACTACCATAGAATACACAAGGGAATATACACCAAAGTCTTTATAAGCAAGGAAAACAGCGACAAATAAACTTACTATTTTTGAAATAATCTCTATCTTTGCCAGTGTGTTAAAACGAAGCTCTTTCTCAAACAGAGCTTTATACTGAAAAGAGAAACTTTGAATTAAAACAGTTAATCCAAGAATAGGAATAATCTTTAAAAGCTGTGGTTCTTTGTAAAAATGGGAGAACACAGGAGATATCAAAATAATTACCAAAAACAAAATAAATCCCACTATTACATTGAACCAGTATAAACTACTTAGCTGCTTATCTGATATTTTTTGTTTGTATATAATAGCATTGCTAACTCCCCCATCTGCAAAAACTTGAGTAAATCCAACTACTACAGAAGCAATAGCCATTAAGCCAAAGTCTTCAGGAGAGAGAAACCTTGCAAGTACCGCTATCTTTGCTATCTGTGTAAAAGTGGCAATAATAGTAGAAAGGGCAGTCCATTTGACTCCCTTTACTACCTTATTTTTTATACTCAAAGCTTTTTCCTTAGTAGAAAGTTCTTGAAAGAGCAGATTTCTTTATAAAGAAAACATTTATATAGTCACATATCATATCCACTTCTTTTTCCTGAAGATCGTAAAACATTGGAAGTCTTATAAGTCTTTCACTTTCCCTTGTTGTGTACACATCTTCCCCTACAAATTCTCCATATTTTTTCCCTGCAGGAGCAGTATGAAGTGGTATGTAGTGGAATGTTGTCTGTATCCCTTTACTTTTTAGAAAGCTCATTAGTGATGTTCTTTCCTCTTTATCTTTAACCTTTATCCAGAATATATGCCCATTATGCTGGCAGTGTTCAGGTATTTTAGGAAGCTCTATATATTCTTTTTTCTCAAGGGGTTTTAAATTTTCATAATATCTGTTCCAGAGTTTAAGCCTTCTATCTGTTATTAGATGAGCATCCTCAAGTTGAGCGTAAAGAAAAGCTGCATTTAACTCACTAGCTAAAAAACTAGAACCAACATCTATCCATGTGTATCTATCAACTAGCCCCCTTGAAAAAGCAAGTCTATTTGTTCCCTTTTCATATATAACCTCTGCTCTATACACAAGTTTTTCGTTATTTACTAAAAGAGCTCCTCCTTCTCCTGATTGTATATTTTTTGTTTCATGAAAACTGTAGCATCCTAAATCTCCTATGCTGCCTAAAGCCTTCCCCTTGTAAGAAGCCATTACTCCCTGAGCTGCATCTTCTATAACATATAGATTGTACTCTTTTGCTATCTCATTAATTGTGTCCATTTCACATCCAACTCCTGCATAATGAACAGGAACTATAGCCTTAGTTCTTGAAGTTATAGCATTCTCTATCTTTGTTTCATCTATATTCATCGTGTCTGGTCTAATATCAACAAACTTTATTTTTGCTCCTCTTAGGACAAAAGCTGTTGCAGTAGACACAAAGGTAAAAGAAGGCATTATTACTTCATCCCCAGGTTGAATGTTAGAAAGTATTGCAGACATCTCTAATGCATCTGTACATGAAGTTGTTATTAAAGCTCTTTTTGTTCCTGTTTTTTTCTCAATCCATTTGGAACATTTTTCGCTAAACTCTCCTCCACCACAAAATTTTCTTTTTGTAAATGTTTCTGCTATGTATTTTTGTTCTTTTCCTGTAAGCACCGGTCTGTTAAAAGGTATCATTTTTATCCCCCTTTATACTTTTTTCCCAAACAAAGAAGCTAAAGCTTTCACAGCTACCTTTGGATTTAGTGGATCTGCTATAAAAGCCTTTATTAAAAAATTTTTTCCTTCTGATTTTCTTCCTGCTTCTAAAAGAGCTTCTCCTATCCTTTGATAAAACTTGCTTATAATCTTTCTGTCTTTTCTTATCTCTTCATAATGTTTCCCTAGTAGAAGTCTTAAAGCTCTTATAAGAGAATCTATATTTGAGGATATATTTCCTGGTACATCGTAAGCTGTTAAAAGAGGCTTACTAATAAACTTAAACTTGTAAATTTTGGCAAGTCTTAAAAACAGATCCCAGTCCTGAAGTCTTGGAAAACGTTGGTCAAATCCCCCTACTTTTTCTATAGCTTTTTTCCTGACTACTGCAGTTGGAGTTCCAACAAAATTTACATGATAAAGAAGTTCTCTGTATATATTTCCTTCTTTTTTCTTTACTGATGAAGGGGGGACTATAAACTCTTTATCTCCTACTTTTCTTATAAAGGCAGTGTAAACAACAGCAACGTCTGGTTCTGCTTTTTTAAAAACTTCCATCTGCTCTTTTAATTTTTCTGGGTGCCACTCATCATCACTGTCCTGAAAAGCTATAAAATCTCCTTTTGCATGCTTTATACCTATATTTCTTGCTCCTGCTCCCCCTAGATTTTTTTCATTTTTTATGTACTTAATTCTGTCATCATTAAACATACTTACAACTTTTTCTGTATCATCTGTAGATGCGTCATCTACTATAATCAACTCAAAGTCTGAGAAGCTCTGATTTAGCACACTTGATATTGCTCTATCTAAATACTGTGCTCTGTTGTATGTAGGTAGAACAACACTAACCTTTGGTTTATACATGGCTATCACCCCAAAATCTCTTCTATTTTGTCTTCTTTTACGTCGTTAACAACAATTCCAACTTTGCTTAATTCCATTTCTGCTAGTTTTCTATCTATCTCTTTAATCATTGTTTTTCTTGTTT
This sequence comes from Persephonella sp., assembly GCA_027081375.1. Classification (GTDB taxonomy): domain Bacteria; phylum Aquificota; class Aquificia; order Aquificales; family Hydrogenothermaceae; genus JAADDV01. The sequence continues at coordinate 5,487 of JALWKR010000290.1, read as the reverse complement.
TTTCAGTTCTGAAGACAAGAAGAGAGATGTCTGCTTCTTTCATAAGCATGAAAACTTCTGGAACAGACTGAACAGAAGGAGCATTAAGGATAATATGTTTAAACTCTTTTTTAAGCTCTTTGATTATATTTTTTAGAAGTTCTGAGGTTAGAATAAGTTTTTTAGAGAATAAAGCATCCTCTTTATCTAGGTGTCCTGCAGTTATAACATACAGATTTTCTATTTCTGGAACTTTTTTAATTGAATACTTTATCTGAGCTCTAAATATTTTCTCTTTTTCTGCAGAAAGGATTTTTTCCCTTGAAAATCTTCTCTTTGTTGAGGAAATAGCGTTGGTAATTCTTATATAAAGTCTTCTTGCTAAACGTTTATCTTTGAGATTATCAACAACTTCTTCTACTTTTTCATATATATTTTCTACAATTTCATCAATATCAGAATACTCTTTAAATATCTTTCTGATTACCGTATCTAAAATTCCTTCTATTTCTTCCAAGTCTAATCTATCTACATCCTCTCTAGATTTTTCCTGTTTTATAACATTAAAAGCAGCATTTAATATCTCTTTTTCTAAAACATTTTTTTCTATAAGTTTTTCAAGTTCCTTGTCTTCATAGCTGTCTTTCTTGAGAATATCTAGTATTCCTGCTTCATTGGAAATATTGTTGTAATAGATATGAAGCTTAGGATCAAAGAAGTTTAAATCTACAACTACAACTTTACTACTAGAACTTAATGCATATGTAGCTCCTAAATTTGAACTTATAAACGCCTTTCCATCCTCTTCTTCAGGGGAAGTTATTAGAATAACCTGAGATTTTTTTGTTTCTTTAAAAAGAAGTTGGATATTAGCTTTAAGTATTCTAAAAATTCTTAAAAGTTTTCCATTATTAATTCTATTTAGAATATTTTTTATATCCTTTTTCTTTAAGTGAGGAACTATTCCAACAATTGGAGCATTAATAAGTCTTTCAACTTCTTTTAGGTATTTGACTTTATCTTCAAATAGATCCCTTATATATCCGTAAGCAGTGCCAAATACAAATCCAATTAATGCTCCTAATAAGAGGATTATATTTTTCTTTGGTTTTATTGGAGCTTTTGGTAGTGAAGCTTCATCTATAATTCTAACCCCTGCAAGAGCAGAGATTTCTGCTAAAGACGCTTCAAGTTTCTTTTGAACAAGGTATGAGTATATCTTCTCATTTACAGCATAGTTTCTCTTTATTCTTATGTACTCTTTTTCTTTTTCTGGTAAAGATCTTAAAAAGCTCTCATACTTTCCTATTACTGCTCTAGTTCCTATTAATCTGTCTCTTACTTCTTTTTTAAGATTAAAAACAGATACTTCTATATTCCTTTTTATTTTTTCTAGCTGGGCATTTACTTTTTCTACATCAGGATGATACTCTGTGTACTCAGTTAAAAGGGCATTTCTTTTGGCAACTAGTTTGTTGTACTCTTGAACAAGAGAATTTAAAACAGGGTCTTTTATTCCATAAAGGTTTATATTTTTATTTTCCCCTGAAACAACCTGCTTATAAACATCTCTTAAAATTCTGTCTTCAATAGACAACTGGGCATACTGTTTATCAAACTCACTAAGTTTTTGAATTGTTACCTTGGCTTCACTAGATATATCTATGATTTTATTTTTTTTCTTAAACTGTTCTAAAAGAGTTTCATATTTTTTTAAGTTCTTGCTAACAATATCTAGCTGAGTATTTATAAATTTTAATCTCTGTTTTATTTCTTTTGTTCTTCCTTTTGCTGAATCTTCTATATAGGAATAGATAAGATTATCTACAAAGTCTTTAGCCCTTTGAGGAACATTATCTTCGTAAGATATCTCTAAAACATTTGAGTATTTTGAGGTTCTAGAGACATCTAATCTGCTAATTACACTGTCAGTATAGCTGTCTATATTTACAAACTCAAAGGCATATCTTCCTTTAAAATCTTTTGTTTTCTCTACTTTTATCTCAGCAAAACCTAAGTTTATAGGTTCTCCAAACTTGTATATTTTTTCAAAAGGATATTTTTCGTATCCCTTTATCTTTTGCAGAAAACCTCTGCTTACTTTTAACTCAAAACTGTTCTTATCAACAGGTTCTATCTCAAATTTAAAGCTGAAAGCTTTTTGATCTTTTATTCTTTCTATGATTACCTTAAAAGGAGAATCTTTATAAAGCTCTATTTCTTTTAAGAATTTTTCTTCAAAGTATCTAACCTTTTCTCCTAGTCTTTCTAAACTTTCTTTTACAAGCTTTCGTGAAAGAATTTTGTCAATTTCTGTTTCAATATTTGTCTTACCTGTGGATGAGATAGACACTTCTTCTTTTGATGAAGGTTGAGTAGGTATAATCTCTATTTTTGCGTCTGTTTTATATACCCTTTCTGCTGTGTACAGGTAAAAAACTGTAAATATAATAGATATAAAAGTAAAGATTACAAAAGCCTTCTTATGAGATTTTATTGGATTTAGAAAATCTTTTATCTCATCTTCTGAAGTGTATCTGTATTCTCTTTCATTTCTCATAACCAACTCTCCCCTTATTCACTTAAGTACTTAACATCAACTAATGAACCAAGAATTCCTCCTACAAGATTTACAAGAGGAAGAACTCCGTTTATAGCTAGGTTCATATTTTTTATTTTGTTTGGAGGCACATAAACTATATCTTCAGGCTCTAGTTTTATATTTGCCAAAGTTAAATCTTCTGGTTTTTCTACAGAAATCTTTATAACTTCAGGATTTTTTAATCCTCCCCTTAGAACGTATATTTCTCTTCTTTTTCCAAAGTCTGTTATATCTCCTGCTTTTGATAAAGCTTCTATAAGGGTTATTTTGTTATCTTTTACATATACGACTCCTGGATTTTTTACCTCCCCTACAACATAAAGTCTTTTATTTGTAACCTCTAAGTAAAGATGAGGTTTTTTTATATACTTTTGATATCTTTTCTGCAACAACTGTTCCAGTTCTCTTTCTGTTAAACCTGCAACTTTTACACTGCCAATTAAAGGAAGGATGATTTCTCCTCTTTTATTTACTAAAATACCTCTATCTTCTTGATTTATATTCTGATCTGTTTTTGTGCTTAGCTCTGGATGTCTGTAAAAGAGAATTTCAATTCTGTCCCCTGGCTTTATTCTGTACTCTTTTTTTTCTGTTTTTTTGTTGTAAATCTCTATTACATTTCTGTCTGTAGTTTTTACACTAGTTTTTTCAGCACAGGATATTAGTAAAAAAGAGAGTAAAAAAACTAAAATACTTAGAAACTTCATGATTCCATCTCCCCCATTGCTTTTATATAAGTTTTCTTCTTATGTTTTAAGAAGAGTTTTCCTAGCTTAAAGTGAAGTATAGACTTGTAAATAACAACGTAAAGAAGAATAAATAGTAATGTATATGCAGTAAGAATATAAGTATTATCTCTTTCTAAATACACAAATAAATCAAATGCGAAAATAACACTTAAAATAGATAAAGATGCTAAAGAGTTAGCCTTTACAGGATTTTTTACTAGATATCTAAACACTCTATAGTATAAAAGAGTATGAAGATGTAGCCTGTCTGCCTGCATAATACCTTTTCCCTGTTTTTTTCTTCTTAAGATTGAGAAAAGAACTTCCCAAACAGGATATATAAGGAGGGCAAAGGGGTACCATGCAGATGCATAAGGTTCATTAGATAGTAATACTGCTAACTCTCCAAGGGAAAAACCAAGAAGATAGGAACCTCCATCCCCTAAGAATATTTTTCCTGTGGTTATATTTATAATAAAGAATGCCAGTGTAGCAAAGAAAAATAAAGCAGCTAAATTCTCTATAGTAGAGTTTTGAGCAGCAGCATATATAAACAAAAATCCTATAAGAGCTATACCTGAAGAAAGTCCATTTAATCCATCAATAATGTTAATAGCATTAATAAAGCCTATTACTGCAAATATGGTAAATATTAGGGCTATAGGGAAATATAACTGAACGTAGTAAAGGTCGTAAACAATACCGTTTAAGACAACAAGTATATACATAACAGGAATTGAGAGCATTATAAGTCTTAATATTGGAGGAAGTTCCTGAGTGTAATCTTCAAATAAACCAATAATAAAAACAATTGTTGAAGCAGCAATGAAAAAGAGAATTTCTTTTTGCTGATAGAAAAAAAGAAGGGAAACTATAAAAATAGATAGAAATATTCCTAAGCCTCCAATTCTAGGAGTAACATTTGTATGAATTGCATGAGATTTTTCTATTAGATCGGTAAATAATCTTTCTTTAGAGAAATATCCAATTATTAGAAATAGGAAAAAACCAGATAAAAAGAACGTTATACCGTATATAAACTCGTTTCCTAAACTTCCTAAGTTAAACTGTTTTACAAACATCCAGCTTGAAGAAAAAAAAGTTATCAAACCTGTTAGAATCATTATTTTTTTTAGGTTGTAAAAATTTTTTGCGTTCATTTTTCTAACCGCTAACCAAATTTTGCTTTACACTTTTGCAAAAATAATTCCAAAAATTTTCTTCATTTTTATCAATAACTTATCTTTGAACAGATATGTAAATTTATATGACAAAGCTTTTAAGTGAAAAAAAGTTTTACATAGATAGAAATATATAGACATATATTAGACATATTTTTATATTTAAACTTATATAAGCTAAAAAGGAGGTAATAAAAATGAGATTTTTCAAAGCTTTACTTATTTTCTTTACAGTTTTCTCTTTAAAAGCTGTTGGATATGAGGATTTTGTTCAGTATGAAAAAGGTTATTATTACATTACTGTAAAGGGAGTTTCTCCAAAAGCTGTTAATGCAAAACTAATAGAAGAAATTACAAATCACAAATGGGATGTAATTCATACAATTAATGTGGATAAAACAGCTAGTTTAAAAACATTCTATAAAACTCATCTTCTATGTAAAAGCAAATACCTAAAAAAAGGTGTTGAACTATTTAAACCAATAGGAATAATAATTCCGTGTAAAATGTCTATATTTACAGAAAAAAATAGTGTAAAAGTTCTCGTAGAAGATGTATCAGAATTTTCAAAAATTTATGCTCCTAAAGATAAAAACTTTGAAAAATTTATGTTAAAAGTAAAAGAAGAAATGATAGATATCCTAAACAGAACAGCTGCAAAGTTCAAAAAAAGCAAATATACTCCTTATGAATAAAAAATATTTAAGGAAGGGGGTCCTTCCTTCCTCTTTGGTATTTATATTGCAAGATTATAAACCATTCAAAAAATCCGTGGTTAATTTTGGTTGATAGAAAAGGATTTTATATCTTTAACTCTTATTAAAGGTCTTGGGAATAAAACATTAAAGAAACTGTTAGAATTATATTCTTCTCCTGAAGAGATACTTACAGGAAAGGCTGATTTACCTGAAGATATTTTAAAAATAATAGAAAATGGTTATACAAAAGAAGTTGAAAAGAAAGCAGAGGAAATTATTGAAACATGTTATAGAAAAGA
>JALWKR010000289.1 GCA_027081375.1 Persephonella sp. | reverse complement strand
ATTAACAGAAGGAAAGGAAGAGATAAAAAAGCAGGTTGATATAATTAAAAAAGAAAGAGAAAGAGTAGTAAAAGAAGTATCTCAAATAGAAAATGTTAAAGTTTACCCTTCTGATGCAAACTTTTTCTTTATGAGAGTTCCTGATGGAGATGTAGTTCATAAAAAACTTATAGAAAAAGGCGTTTTAGTTAGAAATATGTCTCATCTTCCAAATATGGAAAACTGCCTTAGAGTTTCTATAGGAAAACCAGAGGAAAATACTGAATTTATATCAGCTTTGAAGGAGGTTCTTTCTAGCCTCTAGTTTTTCTTCCCATCTTCTTTTTATCTCTTCTGGAGGAAGATTTAAATCAGGGTCTTGATAAGGGATGGCATAAGGGGAGGATTCTAGTCTCTTTTTCTCCTTTTCTGTTAAAGGAGGAATGGTTCCTTTTATTGTAGCAACTGTAGAGTAGCTTTTCCTTCCAACAGGTTCAACAAGACCTATTTTAAAACCTGCCTCTATTAGCCCTTTCCTTACAGCCAAAGAAGCACTGTACGTAGCTAGTACAGCTTCTTCTCTCATTAAAGATTTAACAACTTTAAAAATATCTACAGTCCACATTTCTGTATTTACTTTTGGAGAAAATGCATCATAAAATACAGCATCAAATTTTAATTCTGTTTGGGATAACTTTTTTAGTATATTTCTTCCCTCTCCTAATATAACTGTTAAAATTATGTTTTCATTTTGGGCGAAATAGACAGGTAGTTCAACTTTCCCTATTTTTTTTGTAGTAAACTTTCCACTTAATAAAAACGAATATACATCTTTTAGATTTTCAGGAATATTTAAACTTTTTATTTTCTCAAAGACAGATTTATCCTTTTCTATAGAAATAATGTTTATTTTTACATTTTCATTTACTTTTTTTGCTTCTTTTATCGCAACTGCCACGTTGTAACCTAGCCCAAAACCTATATCAAGTATGCTTATTTCACCTTTTTTTGCTAATTCAGGGATATTACAAGGAAAGATAAATTTTTGCAGACTTTCAGTATAAGCTCCTGCTTTTGTGCTGTGGTATGCTTCCTGATACTCCTGATTAAAAAAAGTTTCTGTTCCGTCTGCAGTGATTATTTTTTTATCCATAAAAAAATAATATATTCTATTATTGAAAATTTTTCATGGAAAACTTATCTTTTAGTTAAATTAAAAAGGGGGGTCACTCTTATGAAAAAAAATCTTAAAAAGTTTATTGTAGGTAATATAAAGTTTTTAAAACCTATAGTAGAAAAGGTAGTTGATGTCCATTATGTTTTAGAAGAGGATGGGAAAGACGTTTTAAAACATAAATACTTCATACTTTCATATGAAGAGTTTGATACACCTATCTCAAAATTAGTTGAAGAGTTAGATGGAGATAACTTAAAGTTTGTAATTATTGATGAAACTATATCTATAAACTTTGGGGATGAAGAAATTCAAAAGCATAAAGAAACAGTAATAGAGTATGATGAAGAGTGGATCAAGAAGTTTGATCCTGATATGAATAATTTTGAAACGTGGCTTATAGAGTTTGCTGATGAACTAGTTTTTTCAAAGAAGATAAACTATTGTAAAACTGGGTAGATAATGGTTAAAAGGAAGCTTTAGCTTCCTTTTCTTATTTTAATTACAGCTTTTCACCTTCTTATTGCTCAACATTTAACCACCAATCTTTCAATAAAATCAGTTTATTTCAAAGTGTTATAATAAATTTGCGTTTTAAATCCTTAAATTCAGGAGAATACAATGGCTGGAGTAAAGAAAATAAAAAAGGTTCTTGTTGCCAATAGAGGCGAAGTTGCTACAAGGATAATAAGAGCATGTAAAGAGCTTGGAATAAAAACTGTTGCTATATATTCAGAAGCAGATGCAAAGGGTATATGGGTTAAAAAAGCTGATGAAGCTTATATGATTTCAGGAGATCCTATTCAGGCTTATCTAAATTTTTACAAAATTGTAGACCTTGCAAAGCAGACAAAATGTGATGCTATTCACCCAGGATATGGCTTTTTATCTGAAAATGCTGAATTTGCTGAATACTGTATAAAAAGAGGAATTATTTTTATTGGACCAAAACCAGAACATATCGCTTTATTCGGGGATAAAGTAGCATCTAAAAGAGCAATGAGGGAAGTTGGAGTTCCTGTTTTACCAGGGACAGATGAACCAGTATCTAATGTGGAAGAAGCTAAAAAAGTAGCCAAAGAAATAGGTTTTCCTGTGATTATAAAAGCTGCCTACGGTGGTGGCGGTCGTGGAATGAGAATTGTTGAAAAGGAAGAAGATTTCGAAAAACTATTTGAATCAGCAACGTCAGAAGCGAAAAAGTTTTTTGGCAAAGGAGATGTATTTATTGAAAAATACGTTAAAAATCCTAGACATATTGAAATTCAAGTAATGGCTGATAAATACGGAAATGTTATTCATCTTGGAGAAAGGGACTGTTCTATTCAAAGAAGACACCAGAAGGTTGTTGAAATAGCCCCATCACCTCGCCTAAATGAAGAAGTTAGAAGAGAGCTTTACAGAGTAGCTGTTAAAGCAATGTTTAAACTAGGTTATGAAAGCGTTGGAACATTAGAGTTTTTAGTGGATGAAGATGATAACTTCTATTTTATAGAGATGAACACAAGACTTCAGGTGGAACACACAGTAACAGAAACAGTTACAGGAGTAGATTTAGTTCAAAGAATGATACAGCTAGCTGAAGGAGCAAAACTACCTTTCCTACAGGAAGATATAACCTTTAGAGGTTATGCAATAGAGTTTAGGATAAACGCTGAGGATCCAACAAAAGATTTTGCACCTTCTCCAGGAAAGATCACAGCTTACTATTCTCCAGGAGGTCCAGGAGTTAGAATAGATGCTGCAGTTTATAAAGATTACATTATTCCACCTTACTATGATTCAATGATTGCCAAGCTTACAGTATGGGCTTTATCCTGGCCTCAAACTGTAAACAGAGCAAAAAGAGCTTTAGATGAATTTCAAGTTAGAGGGGTACCAACAAATCTTCCTCTACTGAGACAGATAGTTAGAGATAAAGACTTTATGGAAGGTAAGTTTGATACTTCATACATAGATAAAAAATTACCTACATTCAAACTAAAGCCAGATAAAGAAAATGAAGAAGACCTAGCCACTGTAATTGCTGCAGCAATAGCTGCTTATCACAGAATTTAAAGATAAGGAGGTTTATCGCATGTCAATGATTGTTAATGTAAAAGGAAGAGAAGTTTTAGATAGCAGAGGAAATCCAACAGTTGAAGCTGAAGTAACATTAGAAAGTGGAGTTGTTGCAAGGGCAATAGTTCCTAGTGGAGCATCAACAGGAGAAACAGAAGCAGTCGAACTTAGAGATGGAGATAAAAACAGATACAAAGGAAAAGGAGTTCTGAAAGCAGTAGAGAACATAAATAAAAAGATAGCAGAAGTTTTAATAGGAGAAGAATCTACAAATCAAGTTAGAATTGACAATCTTATGATTGAGCTTGATGGAACTCCAAATAAAGCAAATCTAGGAGCAAACGCAATATTAGCTGTTAGCCTTGCTGTTGCAAGAGCTTCAGCTATAGAGTTAGAGCTACCTCTTTATAGATATATAGGTGGAACAAATGCAAAAGTTTTACCTGTTCCTCTTATGAACGTTATAAATGGTGGTGTTCACGCAGATAATAATCTAGATTTTCAAGAGTTTATGATTGTTCCAGTGTTTGGAGGTAAAGACCCAGATAATCCTAAATTTAGCGAAGCTTTAAGGTGCGGTGTTGAGATATTCCATACATTAAAAGGTATTTTAAAAGAAAAGGGACACTCTACAAATGTTGGAGATGAAGGAGGATTTGCTCCAAATTTAAGCTCTTCAAAAGAAGCTTTTGACATCCTTATGGAAGCTATTGAAAAGGCTGGCTATACTCCAGGAGAAGATGTTTTTCTAGCATTAGATGCTGCTTCCTCTGAGTTTTATGACAAGGAAAAAGGAGTATATAGATTTGAAGGGAGAGAGCTTTCAAAAGAGGATATGGTTATTATTTATGAAGAGATAGAAGGAACGTATCCTCTTATTTCTATTGAAGATGGAATGGCTGAAGATGATTTAGAAGGATGGAAAATGTTAACAGATGCATTAGGGAAAAAAGTTCAGCTAGTTGGAGATGATTTATTTACAACTAATCCTAAGTTATTGAAAGAAAAAGGAATTGAAAAAGGAATAGCAAACTCAATACTTATAAAACTAAACCAAATAGGGACTTTAACCGAAACATTAGATGCTATAGAACTTGCAAAGACAAACAGCTATACAAACATCATTTCCCATAGATCAGGGGAGAGTGAGGACACATTTATAGCAGATTTAGCTGTTGCAACTAACGCAGGACAGATAAAAACAGGTTCTGCGTCAAGGACTGATAGAATTGCAAAATATAATCAACTATTGAGAATAGAGGAAGAGCTTGGAGAAAACGCAATATTCAAAGGAAAAGAGGTTTTTGAAAAGTTTCTCAAAAATAAATAATTTCTTTAAAGCAGAGAGGATTTTGATCCTCTCTGCAGTTTTATCTGTTTTGTATGCTCTGTATATTCTTTTTTTCGGAAAAACAAACATTTTCAAGTACATAGAAAAAGAACAGATAAAAAAGAACCTTCAGGAAGAGATAGCACAAATCCAAAAGGAAAATCAAAAAATCAGAGAAGAGATATCATTTCTTAAAAAAGATAGATTTTTTATAGAAAAAAAGGCAAGAGAAGACCTTGGATTAGTAAAAGAAGGGGATGAGATATATATTATTGTTCAAAACAAAAAAACTACTAGGGAGAAACAGGACAGGTGGATAGACAGAGTAATAAGGAAATATCAGGAATTTATTCTAAGGAAGTAGATTTATCTCATATAGATGCATTTTTATTTGATCTAGATGGAACCCTCATAGATTCTAGCGAAGATATATACAGAGCTGTTTTACACACATTAAAGGAACTTGGCTATTCTCCTTTATCAAAAGAAGAAGTTATAAAACATGTTGGTTACGGAGGTAGAAAACTTCTTCAAGGAGTTTTAAACACGGAAGATGGAAATCTTTTAAACAAAGCTGTTGATATTTTTAGGGACTATTACTTCAGTAATCCAGCTGTTTATACAGTTTTATATCCAGGGATAGAGGATCTTTTAAAAAACTTGAAGGAGAAAGGAAAAAAAGTAGCAGTAATAACAAACAAGTATGAAGATATATCGTGGGAAATTATAAAAAAACTAGGTGTTGAAAATTTTATTGATGTATTAGTTGGAGGAGATACCCTTCCAGAAAAAAAACCTTCTCCTATGCCTGTTTTGTATACATTAGAAAAACTTAATAAAGAAAAAGCAGTTATAATTGGAGATAGTGAAACAGATATAAAAGCTGGAAAAGAAGCAGGGATAGAAACATGTCTTGTTCTTTATGGATTTGGGAAAAAAGATATTGCTTTATCATATAATCCTGATTATATAGTAGAAAATGTTTATCAAATAAAAGTTTAATAAACAGAATGTTTCACGAACCAGTATACAATAAAGGCAAATATCCCACCTGCTATTGTTAAATATGCAGCCTTTTTTCCTTTTTCATGCTTTATAACCCTAATATGAAGTAAAAATCCGTAAAAAATCCACAAAAGAGATAACCCTATCTGCTTAGGATCCCAGATCCAGTGTTTACCTAGATAAACACTAGACCAGATGGAAGAAGAGATTAAAGCCAATGAAAGAGTAACAAAGGCTAAAACAGTGGATTTATACTCTAACTCTTCAAGAAGAGCCAAAGAAGAAGAAAACTTTGAAACAAAAAAAGAGTCTAACTTTTTCCTTTTTAAATCTCTGTGAGTTAAAACATAGATAATAGCTATAATTGTTGAAACTACAATTAAAGCATATGCAGCCATAGATAGTATAACATGAGCATAAAACCAGAAATTATCAAACTTCTGAGTTTGAGACTCTATATTAGGAAGAGTCATTGCAATAAGAAATACATTGATAGGTGCAAATATAGAACCAAAATCTTTAAGCTTTTTCTTATATTTTAAAGAAAGACCGTAAAAAACTACAGCTATTAGAAAAGCAAGAAAAAAAGGAAGTTCCTGATGGGAAGCTACTGCAAAAGTTTTTTCTTGAAAATCACGAACCCCTATATATATAATCTGGATTAAAAACCCTATTCCAAAAAATGAAAACCCTAAGCGAGTTCCTATTTCCTTTTTTGTGAATAGATACATCCAGAAACCAAAGGAAGATATAAAATAAGACATTAAAGATGCTATTAGTATAAGTTTTAACATTATATCTCCATAAACGTATTGTATATATACAAATTATTATATGGTTAAGTGCAAAAAATTTTTATTCTTTATTCTTTTTTAAAGATAACAACCAATCAGCTATTAATTTCATTTCTTTTTCATTGTAATACGGCTTTTGAGAAGGCATATACATATCCTCAGGTTTTCCAAGTTTTGTTCTAATATGCTTACTCATCCATTTAGTCCATTTTCCTTTACTTCCATCTTTTATAGCTTTTATTACCATGTTTTTGAACTGATTATCAGGTAAACTTTTATACCTTTCAATAATAGCGTTAAAAGAAGGGGCAAGTAGGTCTCTATTTATATCATGACACCATGCACACCTTTTAGCTAGCATTTTACCTTTTAGAATAGGATCTTTTTCCAAATCTTCTCTAGTTATTCCATAGCTTATACTTGAAAAAACTCCTATAACAGCAAAAGATATTAATAACTTCTTCATCTTTTCCTCCTTGACACAAACAATAAAATTCTCTTTAATTCATTATAAAATAAGAAAAAATGTAAAAAGTATTTAATTGAATAGCATAACACTAACCTTAAGCATACAAATAAGAAAAAAATCAGCAGTTAATAAACTACAAAAAGCCTCTAAAATATTCCAGCACTTTAAAAACTTAGTCTACATAACAGCTTTAGAATATTTCAAACACACAAAAAGTATAAACCCCTTCCTATTTGTCAGCTTCTTAGAAAAATACGTAAAAGGAAAAAAGAAACTACCCTTTGAAAACGAAAAAATAAAAGATCTACAAAACCAATTAGTAGATTTATGGCAAACACAAATAGGCTCTGATACAGCAAAAATGCTTGTTAATGTACTAGCAAGAGAATACAAATCCATAGTAGAAAAATGGAAAAAAGGAGAAAAAGCAAGCTTACCACTTCCAAGAAAACTATCAAAAATGCATTACTACACAATAGAAACCAATCCAAATATGATTGTGGATAAAAGAAACCTAAAAGGAAAGAGGAAATCAAATCACATAGTAGTAAGGATAGGGAAATCATTTGGAGCAGTAAGAATAAAAATTCCAGAAGGGATAAACACAAACCATCTAAAACTAATCTGGAGAGAGGAAGGATATATAGATGTTTTATTGAACTATGAGCAACTATTAGAAAATCAGCAGTTAGACAGACACAAATTCATTTCCATAGACATAGGAATAAACAACTTTATATCAGCAGTATCAAACAAAGAAAATGTAAGAAGTTTCATAGTAAATGGAAATCCACTAAAAGCATTTAACCAGTGGGTAAACAAACTATCAGCAAAACTACAAAGTGAAGGAAAAGAAAAAGAGCATAAAATACTTTGGAGATACAGAAATAAGAGAATAAACCAATTTTTTGCAAGCATAACAAACTTACTTGTTTCGTTAGCTTTAAAAGAGAATATAGGAACAATAGTAATATCAAAAGGCTTAATGGAAGAATATCAAAAGAAATCAGAAAAAGGAAAGAGATTTAATCAAACATTTAGGACTGTTCCATTTGGAAAGTTTATTCAAATGCTTAAGTATAAATGTGATGTAGCAGGGATAGATTTAAGAATAACAGAAGAAGAAAGCTATACATCAAAAACATCATCTATAAGTGGGGATTTAGAAAAGAAAGAATTCAACGGAAGAAGAATAAAAAGAGGTCTTTTCAAAGACCATAAAACAAATAAAGTTTACAATGCAGATTTGAACGGAGCATTAAACATAGCAATTAAGGAGTTAGGAAAAAAAGTAAGAGAGCAGTTTTTAGAACTGCCCAACTGGTTAGACAAGTTATCAAGACCAATAAAACTCAATCTATTTAACAAGTATTCGGCGAGTGTTTTAAAGGACATAGCCGATAGTAAATCCCTATCAGATGATAGGCGAAGGACACTTTCAGAAACATTTTGTTAGGTTTTTTTATGTTTTATCGTGTTTCTGAGGTGTCCTTAAAAATCTTTTCTGTTAAATTTCCATAGACCTAAAAGAAGTGGAATAACAGTCCATAAAAACATTACTGCCAATGATATAGAAAGTCCAAGATATGTATCAAAAAACTTCTGAAAAATAGCTCCTGTATATCCAAGCAATGCAGCTATATCAAGCTTAAGAATAACGAAAATTCTTGCTATATCTACAGGGTTAAGAAGAGAAAGGACAAGAACAGGTTGTTCAAGGGGATATTCTCTAAAATAAACAACAATAAAAAGTATTATTCCGTCATATATAAGAGTCATGTAAAGCCATAAAAGAATAGAAGCTCCAAATCCTTTAACTCTATCCTCAAACAAAGTAGCTATAAGAAAAGCAAATGCTACAAATATAAATGTGAGAAAAACTCCTGACAGAGAAAGGGAAATATATAAAAAGTATTCAGGAGGAGCTTCTATATTTTTTAAGAAAAATATATACGGAAGCCAAATTCCCAGTAAAAAACTCAAAGAAAGAGAAATAGAAGTTCCTAGATATTTTGATAGATATATCGTTTTCCTATTTATTGGCTGTGAAAGAAGAAGCTCTATAAAATTTCTTGAGTCATATAGAAAAATAGTTCCTAATATCAGACTTATAAGGGGAATTACCAAAATAACAAGCTGTAAAAGTGTTGATACAACTTTAACAGGAGCCTGTGCAAAATAAAATAAAGCAGAAGTGAGGATAAGAAAGAAAAAAAGATAGAAGATTATCCATTTGTTTCTATACATATTGTAAAACTCATATTTCAGCAGTTTAAGCATGGTAGCTTTTCTCCATAAGCTTTGCTATTGCTCTTTCAAGGTTTTTCTCTTTAGAGTTTTCTATTATTTCCTTGACTGTACCTCTTATGTATATCTTTCCTTCTAAGAGAAAAATTATTTCATCTGCAAGCTCTTCTACTTCACTCATGATGTGAGAAGTAAGAACAACAAGTTTATCTTTATCTACCTGCTGTCTTATCTTATCTTTTAAAAAACTACTTGAAACAGGGTCAAGACCCACAGTAGGCTCATCAAGAAAAAATATTTCAGGGTCAAACATAAATGTGATTAAAGCACTAACTTTCTGTTTTGTTCCACCAGACAGATTTTTAAGCTTTTTATTCATGTATTGTTTAAGTTTAAAATACTCTAAAAACTCTTCTTTTACTTCCCGATTGTATCCTTCTTTTCTTATATCTATAAGCATATTAAGAAGTTCTTTTAGCGTCAGATTTTCAGGGAAAACAGCTTCCTGAGGCATATATCCAATAAATCTTCTGTAATGCCAGCTTTTCTCTATACTTTCCCCTTTTACATATATTTCTCCTGAAGTTGGAAGAACAAGCCCTAAGATAGACTTTATGAGAGTTGTTTTCCCTGAACCGTTTGGACCAAGGATAGAAACAACTTTTCCTTTTGTTAAATGAAGGGATATACCTTTTAAAACTTCCTGTTTACCAAATCTTTTATACAGATTTTTTACCTCAACCACTGATATCTCCTCATTAATGGCTTTTTATCAACAAGTTCAGAAGGTATTAGCATTGGGAACATCCTTTCTGTTAAATCTAATAGATAGACAAAGAAACTTCTACTTAATATTATGGATTGGGGATAGTTTTCTGT
>JALWKR010000288.1 GCA_027081375.1 Persephonella sp. | reverse complement strand
TCAGGATGCAGGCTTTTACCTGTTCCAGTGGCTCCCAGTAGAACCTGTTCTTTTACGCCATGTCTAAGATTATCATAAAGCTGTTTTATAGCTTTTGGCTGGTCCCCTGCAGGTTCAAAGGGCAGTTTTATACTAAAAGGACTTTTTGCCATCTTCCTCTCTTGATATTTTTCTGTGAAATTTATGAAAAATATATTAACTGGAAAATAAAAATCAACAATAAAACTTGTTGTATCATAACATTAGTATTTAAACAGAAAGCGATAAATATTCTACATGGTATTCATTCTACAAATAAACTTCCAAAATATCCCATAGAGAATGGTATTTTTCTTAGGATGTAGTTTATTGAGTATTTATCTTCTTAAAACAGGAGCTAATATTTCTATATTTCCTGAATTTTTAAAGAAAAGGTTTATTTTTACCTCTTCTCCTTCTTTTATAGGTCTTTTTAAGCCCATAATCATTATATGTAAACCGCCTGGTTTGAGCTTTACTTCTGAGTGAGGAGGAATAGAAAGAGAATCAACATGTTTCATCTTCATAATACCGTTTTCTTCAACAGTTTTATGAATCATAACAATCTTAGCAATATCTGTCTTTACAGATATTAAAGTATCCTGTTTATCAGATTTATTTACAATAGTCATAAATAAAGCTGTATTTTTAGAAGATGGAGGGACAGCTCTAATCCATGGATCTTTTATTATTATTTCATTACCATAAGCTAAAAAGATGAAACCTGTTAAAAGAAAGATAATAAATTTTTTCATCTTATTCTCCTGTTCCAAACATTTTTATAATCTGTTTAATATCTTCAGCAATTCTTTTTGGGTCATCATTATCTGGTCTGTAAATCATTCTAATAATCCCTTTTGGATCAACAAGATAGATGTACGCTGAATGGTCTACAAGATAACCAACCTCTTTGTTTTTTACAGGAACTTTTTGATAAAAAGCTCTAAACTGTTTTGCTACTTTTTTTATATCTTCAGGTTTTCCTGTTAATCCTACTATGTATTTTCCTGTTTTATCATAAAAGGATATAAACTTTTTTAAAGCTTTAGGAGTATCTCTCTCTGGATCAACAGATATAAAAAGAACTTTTACATATTTTTTATAGTCTCCTAACTCATCTAAAACATCACTTATTCTTAGCATACTTGTTGGACAAACATCTGGACAGTAAGTATATCCAAAGAACACAAGAAGATATTTTCCTTTAAAATCAGAAAATTTAATTTTTTTCCCATCTTGATTTATCAAAGAAAAATCATTTACCTGTTGCAGATATGGTATTCCGTAAAACTGGTATGCATAAGAAAAAGAAAAGATAAGTAGTACAAATATGAAAATTAATTTTTTCATGGTGTCTCCAAACCGCAGTGATAAAGTATTTTTAATTTTATTTCATATCACTTAAAGAGCTTTGATATAAGTCAAAGTTTGACATTAGTCAATGTTAACCTTTTCTCTAAAATTTAATTTAATTTTAAAGTTTTAAAATTTAAAAATTTATGTTAAATTAACGTTAAATTAAATCAGTTTGGAGGATAAGATGAAGAAGCTCTCTGCAGCAGCATTAACAATTCCTTTACTTTTCTCTTTTGCTTCAGCTCAGGAAATAATAAAACTAAAAAAAGTAAAAGTTTTTGAAGAACTCCTTCCACAGGAAACTGTTGGGGAGAGCGAAGAAATCACAGAAGAAGAAATAAAAACAACAAGACAGATAGATATAGGGGAGATATTATCCAATATTTTTCCTGAAATTAACCATATAAGAAAAGGAGGAACTGCGAACGATATAGTTCTCAGGGGCTTTGGTAGAGATAATATAAATGTTTTAATTGACGGTATGCGTATTTACGGTGCATGTCCTAACAGAATGGATCCACCTATTTTTCATATGTCTACCCCTCAGGTAAAAGAAGTTTATATTCTGGAAGGACCTTTTGATGTAACAAATCAAGGGTCTTTAGCAGGAGTTGTTAACCTTATATCAAAAGACCCTGAAAAAGGAACCTTTGGTTATATAGGGTTTACTGGAGGTTTTTTTGATTATTTAAGTGGAAATATTCAGTTTAACTATGGAACAGATAAGATAAAACTTTTAGTAGGATACAGCAAACAGTTTTCCCATCCGTATGAGTCAGGAGAAGGTAAAAAAATAACTGAATATCCCAAGGGAATGTCTGCTTACAAACCTTCAGAGATTAATCACACAGCGTTTAATATTGATACTGCATGGATAACTACTGTTTTAAATCCAACTGAGGAACATGAAATTAAAATCAGATATGGTTTTGATGAGGCTAAGGATGTTTTATACCCATATTTAAAGATGGATGCTATTTACGACAGAACTCATAGAATAAGTGGTGAGTATACTTTAAAACCTTACGGTATATCTGTTAGTGGTTACTGGAACTTTGTTAAACATGATATGCAGGATAGATGGAGAGTTTCATCAAATATGTGGTTTTTTAGAGGCTACATGATGAGAACTCTTGCAAAAACAGAAACTTACGGTGCAAAAATTGAAAAGAAACTGAAAATATACGGAGTTAATATAAAAACAGGGATAGATGGTTATGTAAGAAACTGGAAAGCAGATAACGTAATAATGAACTTAGATAACAGAGGAATGATTCCTGATGTTGATATAAAAAATGTAGGTGTGTATGTTCAGGGAGCAAAAAGAATAAATAGATTGGTAGTATCAGCAGGAATTAGATATGACAATATTAAGTCCGAAGCTAATAAAGATCGTTTAGGAACAGCAAATAGAAACCTTTATAGTATGTATTACGGCTCTAACTATTCCCTATCAAAAACAGACAGTTATGTAACAGGAAACATCCTTTTTAGATACAAATTCTCAAAAAGAAATAATATATATATAGGATTTGGACATACTGTAAGAGTTCCTGATCCTCAGGAAAGATATATAGCCCTTGCAAAACCTATGACTAAACCTAACTGGGTAGGAAATCCAAATCTAAAGAAAGTTAAAAATAATGAAGTTGATGCTGGTTTTGAGTATTACTGGGGATTTTTTGGGCTCAAAGGAAATGTTTTCTATAGTGATTTAACAGATTATATCTATCTTACAAAAATCCAAAACGGAGCTCCTAAGCCTGCTTTATCCTACAAAAATATAGATGCTCATATATACGGAGGAGATGTAAATATTGTTGGAATGTTAACTGATACTGTTTCTGTTGAACTAGGAGCTGCTTATCAAAGAGGAAAAAAGGACAGTGGTTCCTATAATGATAGTGATTTAGCAGAAATTCCACCTTTAAAAACAAGATTAGCTTTAAAGTATGACAATGGTTCTCTATACATTCTTGCTGAAGAAATATACGCTGCAAGACAGTCTAATGTAGACACAGATTTAAAAGAACAGCCAACAAAGTCCTACTTTGTTACAAATATAAAAGCTGGTTATGTTGTTAATAGAGCTTCCATTAATATTGGAATTGATAACCTATTTGATAAAAACTACTACACCCATCTTTCTTATCTAAGAAATCCTTTTTCTGCAGGAATAAAAATCCCAGAACCAGGAAGATTCTTTTATATGAATGTGAAGTTCATGTTCTAATATCTTGCTATTCTTGGTGTGTTGTTTTCAGAAAGGATTTTCCTTTCTGGAAGCAACTCTTTTTTTTCTTCTAAATTCAGTTAATAAGTATTAACTTACTTTGTTATAATAAAATAAAAAGATTTTTGGAGGAAAAATGCTTCAGAAGTTTAAACTCTTTAGGAATATATCTTATCTCTTCTTTATCCTACTTTTAGTTGCTATTCCTTCCTTAAAAATCGTAAAAATGGATATAGCTCACAATCAGTCATGGATTTTTGGACATGAGATAGAACTTTCAGGAGGTTTTAGACCAATTGTTATAACAATTGGTCTTATTGCTATATTTATAATACTGGCAAACCTTGTTTTAGGAAGAGTTTTTTGTGGCTGGATTTGTCCTGGAGGATTTTTAGCACAGGTTCAGGAATACTTCAAAAAGATAATAAAGAATAAAAAAACTCTTTATTATTTAATAACCTTAATTTCTTCAGTTTTATTTTCTCTTTTATTTTTCAACTGGATAACTGATCTAAGAGTTTTCTTTTATCCTACTAATCCTTCTTTCTGGCCATTACTTGGAGCTTTCATTGTAATAACAGGATTTTTCTACTACGAAGCTTTTATTGCAGATAAATGGTGCAGGGTTTACTGTCCAACAGGTATATATCATAAAATAACTCCTTTTAACCATATTGTTAAACCTTTTCTTACAGATAAATCTGCCTGCACTGATTGTAAAGAGTGCATAAAAGCATGTCCTATGGGACTTGATCCAAGGAAAATGGCTCTAATAAATGATTTTGATAGAGGTATTCAAGCGTGCATAATTTGTGGTGAGTGTGTAGATGCCTGTGCTGTAGCAAATGCTAAAAATGGAAAAGAAGGAATTATAAAATTTGTAAGAGATATTAAAAAATACTATCAGGGAGATAACTAATCTATCTCCCTTTCTTTTTCTAATCTGTAAAGATTTAAAAAATCTTCTAATGTTAGTTCTTCCACCCTTGCTGTTTCAGGTATTCCTGCCTGATGAAGTATATCTTTATCTATTTTAGTCCTAAGCATCTTTCTTTTATTGGAAAAAAGCTTTGAGATAAAGTTTTTATACCTTTTCATCTCTTCAAGAGAAACTGGAAGTTCTTGTTTAGGAGTAAGTTTTACAACTGCTGAAGTAACCTTAGGAGGTGGTTTAAAAAATCTTGCTGGTACACTCATTATATACTCAACATTAAAAAAAGTTTGTATAAAAACTGATAAAAATGTGTAATTTTTTGTTTTTGGCTTTGCAATAAGTTTTTCTGCAACCTCTTTTTGAACCATAAAGACAGAAAAATAAAGAATATCAATATAAAAAGTTGTGTTTATAAGAATTAAAGAAGACACATTGTAGGGAAGGTTCCCTACAAGTTTTATCTTTTCTCCATTTGTTAGCTCTCTAAGATTTACATCAAAAAAATCTTCTTTTATAAGAATAAAATTTTTATAGTCTTTAAATCTTTCTTCAATAATAGGATATGCTGTTTCATCTATCTCTATTCCGTATAAAATTCTTGGATTTCTTTTTAAAATCTCCTCTGTTAGCTGTCCTGTACCTACTCCTATTTCAACAATAATATCATCTTCTTTTACATCAATAACATCAACAATTTTCTGAATAACTCCTTCTGATATAAGAAGATGCTGACCAAATTTCTTTTTTGTTTTAAAATTTGTCATGTTTGAGAGTTAGCCTCTTCTTTCAGTTTTTCTGCCTGCTCAAGTATTAATTCTTTAACAAAATCTTTTGTATCAGGTCTTCTAAGGGCAAAATCTAATATTGCTTTTATATAACCAAGCTTATTTCCTGTATCATGTCTTATTCCTTCTATATCTTTAGAATAAATAACCTCTTCCTGTCTTAAAAGCATAAGAGCATCTGTAAGTTGAAGTTCTCCACCTTTTCCAAACGGAGTTCTTTTTAATGCATCAAAAATATTTGGAGTTAAAACGTATCTTCCAATTATTGCAGATGTTGAAGGTGCTTCATGAGGCTCTGGCTTTTCAACAAGGTAGTTAACAAGTCTTATTCCTCTTTCTATCTCTGAACCTTCTATTATTCCGTATTTATATGTCTCTTCTCTTGGAACATCTGTTGTTCCTATTACAGATTTACCAAACTTCTTATAAACGTCTATAAGCTGTTTAATTCCTGGATTTTCTTCATTTATTATTAGCTCATCTCCAAGTAAAACAGCAAAAGGCTCATTTCCAACAATATGTTCTGCAGTTAGTATCGCATGACCAAGACCAAGTTGTTCTTTTTGTCTTATGTAGACAAAATCAGCCATATCTGATATCTCTCTTATGATATTCACATACTCTTCTTTTCCTGCTCTTTCTAAAGCATGTTCAAGCTCTGGTGCGTAATCAAAGTGATCTTCTATAGCCCTTTTATGTCTTCCTGTTACAAAGATAATTGTTTCAATACCTGAAGCTACAGCTTCTTCAACAATATATTGAATTATTGGTTTATCTACTATAGGCATCATTTCCTTTGGTGTAGCTTTTGTTGCAGGTAAGAACCTTGTTCCAAAGCCTGCCACAGGTATTACAGCCTTTCTTATTTTTTGCATCTTTCCCCTCCATAGCTAGTTCACGTTTTTAATTTATAGCAATAGTTATATAATTTCAAAAATCTTAATATACAAATATGAAAATTTTATAAAAGATTCTGATGAAAACTGAAAAATTCCTGTAATTTTTGATAACATTCCTTGATAGGAAAATCTTTAATCTGCTTACAAATGCACCATATATCAACTCCTGTTATCTCTTTTATTATATATGGGTTTGTTTTTTCAGCTAAAGAAGGCATCTCAGATAATCCATTTAAAATAGTTCCTAAGACTTTTATATTTTTATCTTTTAAAGCCTTTACTGTAAGATATGTATGGTTTATAGTTCCAAGATTTGCTCTTGCTACAACGAGAGTAGGAAGGTTATTTTCATATGCAAAGTCTAGATATGTATATATTTTGCCGCCAACCTTTGTAATTGGAACAGCAATTCCTCCTGCCCCTTCAACAATTAGAAGTTTATACTTTTCTTTTAACCTATCTAAATGCTCCTTTATCTTTTTTATATCTATTTTCTTTCCTTCTTCTTCCTCTGCCACCAAAGGTGCAACAGGATTTTTATACTTATATAAAACAACTTCATCAATATCCTGACCTGTTATATTAGATAATGTTTTAGCATCTAAACATTCTTTCTCACAGCCAGTTTCTACAGGCTTAAAGTATCCAACATTTATTCCTGCATCCTTTGCTAGTTTTGCAAGGGCAGCGGACACTGTAGTTTTTCCAACACCTGTATCTGTAGCAGTTATAAACACAGTTTTATTCATTTTTTCCTCTAAAAATGCTTAAATATTTTTCAAAGATAAATTATAAAGGAGAAAAGATGCTTGGAATAATAGGTGGAAGTGGTTTATATGAGGTTGATGAGATAAAAATTTTAGATGAGATAGAGATAACAACTCCTTATGGAGAACCATCAGATAGATATATATACGCAGAGTATAAAGGTAAAAAAGTTATTTTTCTTCCAAGGCACGGAAGAGGACATAAATACCCTCCACACCTCATTAACTACAGAGCTAACATTTGGGGTTTTAGAAAACTAGGAGTTAAAAAAATATTATCTATATCAGCTGTAGGTGGAATAAATCCTCTTTTACAACCTGGAGATTTTGTAGTTTCAAATCAGTTTTTAGACTTTACAAAGGTTAGACCTGTAACTTTTTACGAAGGAATTTACACAATATACGATGAAGCAGATTATAAAGGAGACTTAGTAGATGAATATATGAAAAATGACAGGGTTGTTCATATAGATGTTACAGAACCTTTCTGCCCTGATATGAGAAAAATAATTTTTTCAATTATGGAAGAGAAAGGATTTAGATACCACAGACAAGGAACATACGCAGCAACAGAAGGTCCAAGGTTAGAAACAGCTGCAGAGATAAAAGCTCTCCAAAGACTAGGGGCAGATATTGTAGGAATGACTTTGGTTCCTGAAATTGTTCTTGCAAGGGAGCTTGCTATGCATTTTGCTTCTATAAATGTTGTTACAAATCTTGCCGCAGGAATATCAAAAGAAAGACTAACTTCTGATGAAGTAATAGAAATGATGCACCAAAAAAATCAGGAGATAAAAGAAGTTGTTCTTAGTTTCATAGAAAAACTTCCTGAAAAGCTTGAATGTCAATGTGAAGAGGTTTTAAATGGAGCAGCTATTTAAAAAAATTTTTTTTCTTACGATAATATATACATTCTATAACTAACTGTAAGGTTTAGCCTTATGAAGGGGAGTGGAGTTTTGGAAGCTGAATACAAAGAGCTTTTGCAGAAGAGAAAATCAGGAGAGATAGGAGTTAAAGAATATTATGCAGGTTTACTAAAGCTTCTAACCTCTCTTGCAGAAGACCTTAAAGAAGAAGATATAGATGAAAATGAGATTAAAAAGCAGATACCTCTATTAACTGTTTTTATATCAGAACAGATAGCTAAAATGAAAGAGAGAGAACATTAAGAAGCTGTTTCTATCCTGTTCTCTCCTTTCTCTTCTGCAAGGAATAAAGCTTGTTTAACTCTTTTTAATAGGGTTTCAACTGAATCATCTGTGTTAGCTTCAGTTACACCTATATAGAAGATAGGCTTACCTATATCTTCTATATAGGTGTGCTGCATTATTTCTTTAATTCTTTCAGCTAGATTTTTTGCATCCTCTAGCTGAGTTTCTGGAGTTAAGATAGCAAGCTGGGTATCATCAATATGAGCAATATAATCTGTGTCTCTTATATTTTCTAAAAGAATTCCAACTAAGGATTTTAAAGCATCTATTTTTTTATTTTCATCTATATTTTTTAACTGAGGAAAATCTATAACCATTATAGATAAAGGTCTATCATATCTCTTGCTCCTTGCAAGTTCTGCTGATAGTAAAGACAAAAATGTATCCTTATTATATGCCTCTGTAAGTTCATCAATACTTTCAGCTTCTTCTATAAATATTTTTTCTTTTATATATGAGATTAAAAAGGCTGTTAAAAGAAGAAGGAAAACAATACTACTTATTGCAATATAGCTTATCCAGAAGTTTGATGAATATATTGCAACAGAATTATCTTTTTCATATGTTACTAAATATCCTAAATACTCTTTTTTTGCATATTTCATAGCATAAACAGGAATAAAAGAAACAGTATAGTAGTTTCCGTTAACATAAGATATTAAATAAAAAGTTTTCTTCTTATCTAAGTTAATTCTATTCTTTATCTGTTTATTTATTAGTGCGATGGTCTCAGATGGAATTCTCTGGAGAGATTTAAAATCAGGGTCATTCTCATAAAAGAAGTTAGGATCTAAATCACTTTGAATATAATTTTTTCTCTCTTCAACAAAAAGTTTGTTTAGAACATAATCTTTTTTTATTAAAAACTTATGCTCACTGTTAAACAATCTGTTTAATTCCTGTCGCACAAGGCCAAAAGAAACTGCTATTTCTGCGTTTCCAATTAAAAGCTTTTTATAAAAAATGGGGAATATATATCTAAATCCCCCTGTTGTCTTAAACTCTTCTTTGGGATTTATAGGATTTATCTTAATTTTATCTCCATATCTTGATATATTGTGAAATCTTAAAAATGTGGTTCCATCAGGAAAATAAAAATGAAGATACTTTATGTTAAATGTTTTTAATTTTTCATAGGCAGGTTTTAAGAGTTTTATAAACTCTTCTCTATAACTACTATCATTGTCTTTATTAACAAGGGCTTCATACAAAAGATTTTTAACATTATCATTATCTATAAAACCTATAAAAAACAGATTTATAAGCTTATCAAAACCTCCAATTGTTGCTTTAAATTCTGCCTGAGTTTTTACTGTTTTTTGTGCTAAATAAATATCTTCTAAACTTTCTTTTCTATTCCACAGAAAAATAAACAAAAGTATTGATATTACAATAAAAACAGATATATATATCCAAATTCTCTTTACAGGTTTCATATTATAAATCTCTTAGATGTTTTGATACTATATTATCAAAATTTTATTTTAATGAGGTGATTAGATGTCTGAGAAAAAACTTTGGGGCGGTAGATTTTCAGAAGGAACTGATGAATTTGTTGAGGAGTTTACTGAAAGTGTTTCTTTTGATAAGGAACTGGCTTTATATGATATAAAAGGAAGTATAGCCCATGCCAGAATGCTGGGAAAACAGGGAATTATTCCACAGGAAGATGCAGAAAAAATAATAAAAGGTCTGGAAGAAATCAAAAAAGAGATAGAAGAAGGCAAATTCCAGTGGAA
>JALWKR010000287.1 GCA_027081375.1 Persephonella sp. | reverse complement strand
GTTTACCAAATCTTTTATACAGATTTTTTACCTCAACCACTGATATCTCCTCATTAATGGCTTTTTATCAACAAGTTCAGAAGGTATTAGCATTGGGAACATCCTTTCTGTTAAATCTAATAGATAAACAAAGAAACTTCTACTTAGTATAATAGATTGAGGATAGTTCTCAGTGAGATATCCAAATAGAGAAACAGGTCTATATGGAACATCTCCTATTCCATCGTGATTAAGGTCGTATCCTTTGTAATCACTCCAGTAGTTTTCTTCGTATTTGTTCGGATTTTGAAAGCTATTTGTTGCTATATTAAAAGTGTTTGAAATAAAGTTGTTATGCTTTATAACATTATCCTGAGAGTTAGCCCATATTCTAATAGCCCAGCCATTTTCTATAAAATCATTTTCTTCTATCACGGTTCTGTTTGTATTATCTGAAAAAATACCTGTTGTGTTCTTATAGAAAACATTGTGATACATATAGCTGTCGTATATCTCCTTTAAAAGAATTCCATAAGAATCTCCTCCCCAGTTATACTCAAACCTGTTATTTGCCATATAAACGTATTTTGTGTACATAACAGCAACACCGGCACCGTTTCTGCGAAAAACATTGTTTATGTAGTTATCTCTGTGGGAAAACATAAAATGAAGACCATACCTTAGATTCTCTTCGCTTATGTTATTGACAATAGTGCTGTTTTTTACAAACTCAAAGTATATTCCATCCCTATGGTTCCTAACATAATTTCCTTCAACAAGCATATTTTTGCAGTGCCAAAGATGTATACCATTTCCAAAATTTGTTTCTATCCTTGTTCCAAAAGCTGATTTTAAGTATGAAAGCTTTGCAGGACCATAAATTTTATTATCTTTTATAACGCCATTTTTTGATGCTGCAAAGTATATAGCCCAAAAGTTATTTTTTAGAATGCATTTTTCTATACGACAGTTTTTTGTCCTGAAAAACTTTATACCTGCAATATCTTCAATATCACTTTTACCTGAGTTTTGGATAATAAGACCTTTTATAAGAACATTGTTTGCTTTTACTGTTATAACTTCGTATTTTTTTTCTCCATCAATAACTGGATAGTTTTCTCCTATTATCTTTACAGACTTTTTAACAACTATATTTCCCTCTTTATAAACTCCTTTTTTTATAAGAATTGTGTCGTTGTCGTTTGCAAGTTCAAGGGCTTTTTTTATTGAGTTGACAGGACAGTTTTTACATACAGTTATTGTTTTAGAGATTACTGATTCAAAGATAAAAAGGGACATTATGAATGTTAAAAATAACCTTCCAATATTCATTTTTCAGCCAAGATTTAATGCATATGCATTTTTTTATGTTTTTTAGATAACCATTCTTTTTTTACTAAATCAAGTACATCTTTCCATTTTAACTGCTCTCCACCATATTTTTGTTTTACTTTGTTTAAATTTTCTAAAGTTTTATGGGCAGATAGATTTAGTCCCATAGGACTTGGAAGATCCTTTGAATGAAGATAAAAGGCTGTTTTTGCTGGGATAAACTCTTTGCTTAAGAAATCTGGAACCCATAAAGAAGCTATCGGAAGCTTATCTTTATTCTCAAGATAAAATGCTGTCATACATTCTATACTGTCAAATTTGTAAGGTTTTCCTGTTTTTAGAAGTAGTTCTGAACCGTATCTTGGATCTGTTATTTTCATTCTGCAGTAGGCACATTCATCCTGACCATAGTTTATAGGTACAGGACCTGATTTTTTTTCACAGGCAGATATTAAAAAGATTACAGCCGGTGCTATTAAAAGTATAAATTTTATTATTATTTTTCTCATTTTTTGCCCTATTTTCTAAATTTTTCTATTACAGCAGCAATTATTCCTAAAAATGCTGAAGCAACAGCTATATAAACCCCTTTATCAGGAAATGAACATGCTTTCATATTAAGAAGTTTTTTACAGCCAATTAGAGGCGGTTGATAAGCTACTCCTGGTATTTTTATAGGAGCATGAGGGTCAAGGTTATGCCCATAATCGTATTCCCATCTGTAAAAATCTGCAATTCCTAAAATTCCAACAATCACAAATAAAATAACCCATGCGTAAAGAAGCTTTTTACTTCCAGTTATAGCTGTTATAAAACCTAGTATTATGAAAAAGCCGAAGATAAAAGGCATAACCTTTAGTTCCAGTATCTCTTCTGGGACAATTTTTTTCATCCCAATGTAATGATTTAAAAGATTTATATTGTATAAGTCGTGAGGATTTCCTCCAGTAATATTATTTACCCATATAAACATCCTCAATCCTTCAGGAT
>JALWKR010000286.1 GCA_027081375.1 Persephonella sp. | reverse complement strand
ATGGTTGCAAGGGCTATTGAAACAGAAATTCTAGAAGGTAGAGGCTGGGGCGAAGGAATGATGGCCTATGTTCACCTTGACCTTAGACATCTTGGAGCTAAAAAAATTAAAGAAAGACTTCCTCAGATTAGAATGCTGGCAATAGACTTTGAAGGGGTTGACCCAATAGAAGAGCCAATTCCTGTTAGACCAACAGCCCACTACTCAATGGGTGGTATCCATGTAGAAGATTACGAAACATCTATGACAAATGTTAATGGTGTATTTGCTGTTGGTGAGTGTGCTTGTGTTTCTGTTCACGGTGCTAACAGACTTGGTGGAAACTCTCTTTTAGATATTGTTGTGTTTGGAAAGCCTGCAGGTGCTGCTGCAGTAGAATATGCAAGAAGCAGAAGTGAAGACAAAACCTATGACTACAAAGCTGAAGAGGAAAGAGCAAGAAGAGAAGTAGAAGAACTCCTTAAGAAAGAAAGTAAAGAAAGTATCAATGATATAAGATATGAAATGGCTCAAACTATGTGGGATAAGGTTGGTATTTTCAGAGAAGAAAAACCAATGAAAGAAGCTATTGAAAAGATAAAAGAACTAAAAGAAAGATATAAAAATCTTGCTCCTGGAGATAGCGGAAAGTTATTTAATACAGCTCTTATAAACTATCTTGAGCTTGGATATCTTCTTGACCTTGCTGAAGTTATAGCAATAACTGCTGAAATGAGAAAAGAGTCAAGAGGAGCCCACGCAAGAAGAGATTATCCTAAGAGAGATGATAAGAACTTCCTAAAGCACTCAATGGCATACTACACAGAAGACGGTCCTAAAGTTGAGTATATAGATGTTAGAATAACTAAGTACGAACCTCAGGAAAGAAAGTACTAAAAACCCAAAAGCCCCGAAATTTCGGGGCTTTTTTAATTTCTTATTAAAAAACTCTGATGGCGAAGTTTGATAGAACCTTAAGAGATATTATCCAAAATATACCTCAGAAATTCATAAGCATTTTAACAGGAAAGAAAGGCGTAAAAATCCTTGATAATACTTTTCCTTCTACAAAAGAAAGAGTAGCTGATTTAGTTCTACAGCTGGAGGATAACTCTATCTTTCATTTGGAGCTACAAACTCAAAATGATAAAAATATGCCCTTTAGAATGCTTGAGTATTATCTACTTTTGAGACAAAGGTATCCTGATAAGCCTATCAAACAAATGGTTTTATATGTTGGAGATGGAAGACTAAACATGCCAAGCTCTTTAGAAACAGATAACTTGAGATTTAGCTATGAGATAAGAGATATAAAAGATATTGAATGTAAGGAGCTTTTAGAAAGTGATAGTTTAGAAGATAAAATACTTGCAGTTTTGTGTAAAGTTGAGGATTTTGAAGAGTATATATATGTCTTAACAAAAGAACTGTTAAAGTTGCCAGAAAAACAGAGAGCAGACTATATAAGAAAGTTATTGATAGCTTTAAACTATAGACCTAAATTAAAGGAAAAATTAACATTTATTTTGGAGGAAAGGAAAATGCCTTTAACTATAACGGAAGAAATGATAAAAAATGATCCTTTCTTTAAAAAGGGAAAGGAGGAAGCCAAAAAAGAAATAGCAAAAAAAATGTATCTCGAGTTAAATTTATCAATAAAACAAATAGCAGAAATTTTAGATGTTTCTATAGAGTTTATTGAAAAGGCTATTAACGAAAAAAACAAAAACTAATTTTAACTGTCTTTAAATTTCTACCACATTTCACGCACTAATTTTTCTTTATAATTATTTCCTTTAGAGAGTAGTAATATTATCCCCTTGCTATAAATTCCTTCTTGTTTTTTAATAAAAGAAACTTTTTAGCAAAACAAAGGAGGGCTTTATGGAAAAAGTTGATTTAATCTTAACAGATGTAGACCACATCTTAACAATGGATGAAAACTTTACTGAGTACAAAAATGCAAGTATTGCTATAAAAGATGGGAAAATTGTTGATATTGGGGAAGATGTAAAGAATAAATACTTCGGAAAAACTGTTGTATGTAGAGGGAAAATTGCTATACCAGGTCTTATAAATACCCATACCCATGCAGCAATGACTCTTTTAAGAGGATACGGTAGTGATAATCCTTTAAAGGTATGGCTTGAAGAGTATATTTGGCCTGTGGAAGGAAAATTTGTAAGTTATAAGTTTGTAAAGGAAGGAACAGAGCTTGCTGTATATGAGATGCTTAGAAATGGTGTAACAACGTTTGTTGATATGTACTTTTATGAAAATGCCGTTGCAGATGTTTTAAATAATGTTGGAATGAGAGGTGTTCTATCTACAGGAATACTAGACTTTCCAACTCCTGGAGCTAAAACCCCTGATGAAGGAATTGCAAAAACTGAAGATTTTATAAAAGAGTATAAAGGCTCAGAGTATATATATCCTGCAATAGGTCCCCATGCTCCATATACATGCTCTCCTGAAACTTTAAAGAAAGCTATGGAGGTAGCAGAAAAGTATGATGTTTTATATCACATCCATATATCTGAAACAGAGTTTGAGGTTCAGACAGTAAAAGAAAAGTATGGTGATACTCCTGTAAAACATCTAAAAAATGTTGGAGTATTAAATAAGAGAGTTTTAGCTGCTCATATGGTTCATCCTACAGAAGAAGAGATAGAGATTTTAGCTGAAAATAAAGTAAAAGTGGCTCACTGTCCTGAAAGTAATCTAAAACTTGCTTCAGGAATAGCTCCTATCCCTCAGATGCTAAAAGCAGGAGTTACAGTAGGAATAGGAACAGATGGAACTGCCTCAAATGATGATCTAGATGTTATAGGAGAGATTTCAACTGCTGCAAAGCTTCATAAAGGTTACTGGAAAGATCCTACTGTTTTAAATGCAAAGCAGGCTTTAGCCATGGCTACAAGAGAAGGAGCTAAAGCTATAATGAAAGAAGATGAACTAGGAACACTAGAAAAAGGAAAAAAAGCGGATATTGTTCTTATTGATGCACAGGTTCCCCACTTAAATCCTCTATTTGACCCTTACACTCAGATAGTATACTCATCAAAAGGTCTTGATGTTGATACAGTAGTAATAAACGGAGAGATAAAAGTTCTAAATAAAGAAGTTTTAGTAATAGATAAAGAGTATGTTTTAAATATAGCTAAAAAATGGAAAGAAAAAATAGAAAATAGATAATCGGCAGCCTCTTGCTGCCATCTTCATTTCCTATGGAAAAAACAACAAAAGCAATCTTTATAGTCAATCTTATAACATTTCTTATATCAATTTCCTATGAAGGAATATTCTCAGTTCTTCCTTTCTACCTTTCTACGGTTTTAGGAGTATCTATGTTCGTTATAGGTATTATTGAGGGGGGATATGACTTAATATCAAACTTTGTAAAAATATTTTCAGGTTACTGGTCTGATTTTTTAAATAAAAAATATATTCTTCTAACAGGAGCTTTAGTTTCCCTTTTAAGCAAGTTTTACTTTATTTTTGGAAAAAAATGGGGAGATATTCTTATAGCAACATCTCTTGAAGCTATATCAGAGGGAATTCAAACTCCCGTTAATGATACCATCCTTTCTTCAGGAAAGAAGAAAAAGTTAGGAAGAATTTTTGGGATAAACAGAGCTTTTGAAAATGTTGGTGCTGTTGTTGGAATATCTGTAGCTTTTATCTACACAATGTTTTTTATGACTGATTTTTCTTACAGAACGTACTTCTCTATATTCTTAATCCCTGTACTACTATCTATTATTGCTATACTTTTTATTCCTGTAGAAAAACCAAAAAAAAGACCTTACTCCATACCTATAGTTTCGTGGGAAGCTTTTTTCCCAAGGTATATAATCATATTTTTCTTATTTGCCCTTATAGATTATGGATACTCTTTTTATGTTCTTAAAGCTTACAATCAGATAAACAATGAAGCTCTTACAATCCTTGCTTACTTAGCATTCACTATAATCATAGGTATAGCTTCTTTAATAGCTGGAAAATATTTTGATAAGTTAGGAGAAAGGAAATTTTTACAGATAGTTTCTTTATTTTTCTTTTTATCTCATTTTTTTATGATTTTATTTCCTGTAGCTGGTTTTATTATTTTTGCTTTTGCTGACGCTTTTTTAGATATAGGTATATGGGCTACTATAGGAAAGAAAACAAAGTTTAGAAAAGGATTTGTTTTTGGTACATATCATTTTACGGTAGGATTTGCATCGTTGATCTCTGGTATGGTTGCAGGTTATATATGGGATAATATAAATGCTGATGCACCTTTTATTCTAGGAAGTGTTGTTTCTATTTTGTTATTTTTTATAATAAGAAAACATTTTTGAGGTTAGCCTTGAATATATTTAAGGAAATAAAAAAGCTTCAATCTCAATCTGAAGGAAAAAAAGGAGAAATTCATCCTTTTACTGTTGTAAAAAAAGAAAAAAGAAATCTGAAAAAATATATATACTTTCTACTGTTCCTAACCCTTGTTCTATACGGTTTTATTTTTTATACAGAGTTTTTTAATAAAAAGCAGATATCTGCTAAAAAAAAGGAAAAGTTTATTACAGAGATTAATATAAGTGAAATATCAAAAAACGTTAAAAGCTCTGTTGAAAAAACGGTAAATAAGTTTGATATACCTGAGGTAAATACTGTAGAAAGTTTGTTTAAAAAAGGATATGAAGCTTATAAAAAAGGGAACTTCACAGAAGCTCTGTACTACATAAAGCTTATTTTAAGCAAGAAAGATTATATTCCTGCCATTATTTTAAAAGCCAAAATATTTGAGAAAGAAGGACTTCACGATAGAGCAAGGACAATACTTGAAGAAGCGTACTATAAATATCCTGAAGATAAGGACATTATCTTAAGCCTTGGAGAGATATATGAAAAAGAAGGTGCCTTAATAGTAGCAAGAGATATGTATAAAATATTAAGTGATAAAGGCTATATAGAAGGGACTTTGCATCTTGCAAAAGTTTATGAGAAACTTGGAGAAAATAAAAAGGCACTTATTTTATATAAAAAGCTCTACAAAGACCCAAATATTCCTGAAAGTATCAAGGAAGAAGTTGAAAAGAAAATTATACTTTTAGGTAAGTAAACAATGAATTTATTAGAAAATTCATTTTCTATTTTAGTAAACAATAACTTAAGGATTTCATGGATAAGTGAAGATTTAGCAAACTTTTTAGGGTATTCAAAGGATTCTGTTATCGGTAAGGAAATTGATTTTATCTCTGAAGATATACGTCAAAAGTTATCTAATTCAAAGTTCTTTGGAACGTTAAAAGACAGCTCATCAGGAATAACAACTGGGATATTTGATGTTACAAAAATAGTAGATAACCACGGAAATACACAAGGTTTTTTAATTCAGTTTTATTTTTATGATAAGACAACTGAGTCTGAAGATTTTCTTGTATTTAATACTCAAAATATAAAAATGAAAAAGCTTTTAGAAAAAGCTTCCCTAGTTGCCCAGTCAGATGTATCTGTCCTTATTTCAGGGGAAACAGGTACAGGAAAATCCAGACTTGCAAAATGGATACATATAAACTCCCCAAGGGTTGCATTTCCTTTTGTAAAAGTAAACTGCTCTGCAATTCCTGATACCCTTTTTGAAAGTGAGTTTTTTGGATATGAAAAAGGAGCATTTACAGGAGCAAATAAAGACAAACCTGGGAAAGTAGAGATAGCAGATAAGGGAACTTTATTTTTAGATGAGGTAGGGGATCTATCTCCCACTTCTCAGGCTAAACTACTTGTATTTGTTGATACAAAAGAGTTTGAAAGATTAGGGGGAAACAGACCTAAAAGAGCAAACGTAAGGATTATATCTGCAACAAACAAAGAGCTTCTTCAAGAAGTAAGAAAAGGAAAATTTAGAAAAGACCTTTACTACAGAATAGCTGTTGTTAGAATAAAAATTCCACCATTAAGAGAAAGAAAAGAGGATATTCCTCTTATTGTAAACAGTTTCTTACACACAAAAAATAAACGAATTACTAAAAGAGCTATGGAATTTCTCGTTGAGAGAGAATGGTATGGAAATATAAGAGAACTTAGAGCTGTTTTAGAATCAGCATGTATATTAGCTTATGATAGAGATATTATAGATATAGAACATTTAATAGATGAGATATCTCCTTTTGAAGAAATAAGCACAGAAGATAGAATAGAGGATGTATTGCCTGAAAAAATTATTTTTGATGAAAAAGAAAGAATTATTTCAGCGTTAGAAAAAACAGGTGGAAACAGAAAAAAGGCAGCTGAACTTTTAGGAATAAGTATAGCTACACTGTGGAGAAAAATGAAAAAATATCAGATAAATTATTGAAATGTTCTTCATAAACATCGAAAATAATTATTAATAAGACAAACAAGGTTTAGTGCAATGAAATATAACACTCTAAAAGAGATACTTAGTTTGTATGAAGAGATAGGGCTGTCTCCAATAGAACCTCTTAGACTGTATGCTGAAAAGTATATAAAAAAGAAAATATTAAGATACGAAAATGAAGTAAAGTTTTATGAAAGAAAATATAAGGCAACATTAGAAGAGATGAAAAACTATCATGGAGAGGATTTTGATTTTGAAGATGAATTAATGGACTGGGAGTTTGCATGGGAAAATTTTAGATACTGGCAAAATAAATTAAAACAGTTAGGGCATTAGTTGTGCTTGATATAATTCATAAATTTAAAAAGATAATTTCTTCTGTAAACATTATTAAATATGATATTGAACCAATAGGTTACAGATTTCACGCAGAAATCTATTTTATAAACGGTTATAAACTTATTGTTAGAGACTATCAGTTTGAAGATAAAAGAAAGTACTCATTTAACTGGCTAGATAATAAAGATAACCTTGTTATTAGATGGGGAAATGCTGTTCAGTGGAATGTAAATCTTGTTAATGCTTTTCAAAAAAGTATGAAAGAAAAAATAGAACCATATTTTAAAGTTTTCTTTGAAGAAGTTTTGTATGAAATAGAAGAGTATATTAATAAAAAGAAGATATTTGAAAAGAAATAAGTGTAAACCATTGTAATTCCTCTATACACGGAATATTTTAATAAATACTATGATTGCTATAGAAAATAAGATAAAAACAGATAGTTACAAAGATAAATACAGAGAAGATTTAATAGATATTATCTTTGATGCTTATTCTGAGCACCCTGAGTATGGAGAAAGCTCAAGGAAAAACGCAAAAAGATATATAAACTGGCTTAAAAATCATTCAACAATGTTTGATATTGTTTTAGACAATAATAAGCCTGTAGCTTTTGTTGTAGCTGATGGAAACTGGGTAAGCAGTTTTTCAGGAGAAAAAGTTGGAGAAATTCACGAGCTTGCTATTAAAAAAAGCCACTGGGGAAAAGGTTTAGGTAAATTTTTAATGGATAAAGCACTAAATCATTTTAAGAATTTAAAACTAAAGAAAGCTGGTTTATGGGTAGGAGAGAAAAATAAAAGAGCTATAGAGTTTTATAAAAAATACGGATTTAAGCCTGTTAGAAAATACAATCAGTGGGTTAGAATGGAAAGGAACTTATAAAAGACTTTTACATTATTTACAAGCTCTTCAACTGTTATATGTTCTCTTTCTGTGTGAGAATCAGCAAGATTTCCAAAGCCAAATATAACACACTCAATTCCTGCCCTTGCAAAATTTGCAGCATCTGTCCAAGAAGGCATTATTCCTTCTTCTGGAGATTTATCTAATGCTTCCTTATAGGATTTTTCTAACAGATTAAAAAGTTTTCCTTTTTTAAATGTTAGAAAATTCTCTGCATCTTCAAGAATATATCTAGCCTGTGGATAGTTTTTTACTACATTTTTTATCTTTTTCTCTATATCTTTTATATTCTCATTTTCAAAAACTTTTACTTCAGCTAAAACAGATGTTTTCTTAGGAGTAAGATATAATTTCCATCCACCGTGGATATGCAGTATGTTCACAGGTCTTTTTAATTTATCTTCTATTTCATTTAAAATTTCGCATGCAATCTTTACAGTATTTTCTCCTTTTTCAAATTCTGATGCATGGTAAGATGGAGTTTCAACTTCTAGAGAAAACTCTAGTGTCCCCATCTGTTTACTGCAAATCTTTCCATAAGTTGGCTCTAAAACGAGAGCATACTTAATCCCATCTAATTTTTTTAACAAATACTCTGAGCCTAAAGCAGTGTTCTGTTCCTCATCAACAGTTAGAGCAATAGAAACAGGAATTTCTTTATCAGGATTTCTTTCTTTAAACAGGTCAAGAGCAATAATTAAAGAAGCTAAAAGTCCTTTTGTATCAGCTGCTCCTCTGCCATATATCTTTCCATTTATTTCTTTAGGATGAAAAGGATCCTTCATAGATATTGGAGGTACTGTGTCTACATGAGTGTTAATAAGTATTTCTGAGGTTATATATATAAGATTGTATCCTTTTTCTGGAACTTCCTGTTTTTCAAAAGGTATATAAGATAATCTATTTTCTATATATTCAAGAATAGGAACAAAATTTCTATGACTTGGTATAGATATAAGTTTTTTAACTTCTTCTTTTACCTTATTTTCTATATCTTTTATATTGAGTACCTCTGTTCTTTCCATGGGTCTCCTAGCATATGGTATCCTCTTTGTTCCCAAAATCCTGGCTTATCTTCAGGCATAAACTCTATTTTTGCTACATGTTTTGCACTTTTCCATGAATAAAGTTTTGGAACAACAAGTCTCAAGGGAAATCCGTGATCTTCAGGCAAAGGTTTACCAAAAAGTTTGTATGCAAAAATTACATCCTCATCAAAAAAATAATCTATAGGAATATTTGTTGTATATCCATCTAAAGAATGGATCATAACAGCTTTTGCTGTATCTTTTATATTAACTATTTTTTTTAGCTCATCTACATGAAAACCTATCCACTCAACATCTGCAACACTCCATCTAGTAACACAGTGGAAATCTGCAATAAGTTTAACTTTCTCTAAATCTAGGATATCATCCCACGTTAGAACCACAGGCTCTTCAACTTCTCCAAATATTTTCAGTCTGTACTCAGATAAATCAATATCAGGTGGGTCAGCAATTCCTAAAACATGTAACTTACTTGTCCAGTGCTGACCAGGTGGTAGCCTATCAGGTCTGTTATTTATTGGGCTTACTATTGTTCTCATTAAGCATTCTCTCCATTACATTTACTACATACACCTGTTATATTAACATCAACAGTATCTATAGAAAAACCTTTAAACTCTAATGAGTGATTAATCTCTATATCCTCAGGTTCTATATCATAAATAGAACCACATTTTTCACACTTAAAATGGTAATGATTGTCTATTCTAGCATCAAACCTGCTTTGCTTTCCGTCTGTTAACTCTATAATAAGACCTTCTTCTTTTAATATCTTTAAGTTTCTATAAACAGTTCCAAGACTTATATTAGGGATTTCCTTTCTAGCCTGCTCATATATCCAGTCTGCAGTTGGATGAGCAGTTGTTGATTTTAATATTTCAAGAATAAGCTGTCTTTGATAAGTATTTCTCCTTTTAATGCTGTCTTTTTTTATCATATAACTCACCTCGCCAAAAAAATGTTGCTAAATCCCCTTATTAATAATAAAAATAAATATTATTTTAATCGTTATATACTATGTATGATAGTTATTATAAATTTCAAGAGGTTATAAATGAGAAAAACAAAAATAGTTGCAACTATTGGACCTGCTACTTCATCTGAAGAAATGATTGAAAAACTTATAAAAGCAGGAGTTAATGTATTTAGATTTAATTTTTCTCATGGAGATTACAAAACTCACAAGGAAAACTTGGACAAAATTAGAAAAATATCAAAGAAAATAAACAAAGTTGTTGCCGTTCTGCAGGATTTGTCAGGACCTAAAATTAGAGTGACAGATGTAGAAGAACCTTTTTATGTGCACTACGGAGATATTATAGAAATAGTTAAAGAAAATATAAAAGGAAACAAAAATAGAATATCC
>JALWKR010000285.1:2323-10054 GCA_027081375.1 Persephonella sp. | reverse complement strand
CTTATGATACTTGAAATGGTAAATCTTCATGGAAAACCATTAACACAGATAATTGAAGATGTATTTAGAGAATTTGGGACAGCATATTACAAAAGACTAGATTTAAAAGTAGAAGGAGACCAAGGTAGAAAACTTGTAGAAAAACTTAAAAAAGAACCTTTAAAAGAGCTAGCAGGTTTTAAAATAAGAGAAGTTGATACTACAGATGGAGTAAAATTCATATTTGATAATGACGGATGGGTTTTATTTAGAGCTTCTGGTACAGAACCAGTTTTAAGAATCTATGTTGAAATGCCTGAAAAAAGTCAGGTTGAAGAAGTTTTAGAAGAAGCAAAAAAATTAATAGGAGGAGTTTAATAATGGAAGAGCATGTGTACCATCCTTACGACGTTAGAATTGCAGAAGATGAAGAGCTTGTTGTTATTGTTGATCCTGACAGTTATATAAAAGAGATGATAGAAAATCAGGAAACCTGCTGGGAAGTAGAAGTTGATGTAGACTACGATGAAGATGAACACGAGCCTTATCTTGTTGTTATCTTACATAAAGATAATGGTAGAGTTGAAATGGCTTTTCCATATGGAGAAGCATGGGAAGCTTTATCAGAAAAAGGAGTAATAACAATAGTTTTATTAACACAGTTTGACCTAGACCATGGAAACTTTAACGATGCAATAACTATATCAATAACAATAGATAACTATTTAAAAGGCTATATAGCTGGTGCTATGAGGCTCTGGGAAGCTATCAGCGAAGAAATAGAAACTGAAAGTGAAGGACAGAATGAATAAGCAGGTTTTATATAAAAGAAAAGTTCATTTCTACGAAACAGATGCACAGGGGATAGTACATCACTCAAACTATCCCCGTTATTTTGAAGAAGCAAGAGGATTTTTTCTTGAAGAATTTGGCTTCCCTTACAGCAGGGTTAGAGAAGAACTTAATGTTGATATTGTTCTTTTGGAGCTTTTTGTTAAGTACAAACAGCCTTTATTTTTCGGTGATAGTTTTAATATAAAAACAGTCTTAACAAAAATAGATAGATTTTTTTTCTGGTTTGAATATACAGTTGAAAAAGAAGGAAAGATTTTAGCAAAAGGAAAAACAAAACACTGCTGTATTGATAGAAACACAAGAAAAACTGTATCAGTTCCAAAACAGATACAAGAGCTACTAAAGGATGGATAAAATTGATGAAACTATTCTAAAGCTTATTGAAAAAGAGAATATTTCAGGAGAAAAACTCTCTTCCCTTTTAAAAATTTCAAGGACTGCAGTGTGGAAAAGAATAAAAAAACTTGAAAAACTAGAGTATATAATAGAGCATTCTCCAAAGGGCTACAGACTAATAAAACCAACAGATTATTTAGTTCCCTATGAGTTAAAAAAGTATTTAAAAACTAACTGGTTAGGACAAAACTACATATTTTTTGAAGATATTAATTCAACAAACATATATGCAAAAGAGAATAATCTTCCCCATGGAACTGTTGTCTTAGCAGAAAACCAAACAGCAGGAAAAGGTAGAAAAGGTAGAAAATGGATTTCTCAAAAAGGTAAAGGCTTATATTTTTCTATAGTTTTAAAAGAAACTCCTCCTCTCAATAGTTTTCTTATATACTCTCTTCTATTTCCAGCTGTAGTGAAAAAAACTTTAGAAAAATTTATTTCTCAAAAAATACACATAAAATGGCCTAATGACCTGTATCTAAATAATAAAAAAATAGCAGGTTTTTTAATTGAAAGTGAAATTGAAGGAAATGAAATTTCAAAGGTAATTGTAGGAATTGGAATAAACATAAATAACACAGAAGAAGCTTTTAAAAATCTTGATAAACCTGCTACATCTTTATTTATAGAAGAAAGAAAAGAACTTCCTAGGAAGAAAATATTTGCAAAAATACTAGAAAATATAGAAAGTTGCCTTGAAGATATAAAACCTGAAGAAATTTTAAAAACTGTTGAAGATAGTCTTCTGTGGAAAGGAAAAAAAGTTTACCTTCCAGAAATAAACCTTGAAGGAGTACTTTTAGGTTTGAATAAAGAAGGTGGACTTTTGTTAGATACAGAAAAAGGCATAGAAACTATATATTCAGGAGATTTAACACTAAGGCAAAGATAAACCCTTTATTAAAAAGTAAACTCCAAAAAGGGTTATACTTAAAGACACTAATTTTTTAAAACTATCAGTAGAAAGTCCCTTTGTAAACATATTTCCTAAATATGCACCTAAAACAGTTGCTAGTAACCCAGGAATTATAATTTCTGATGAAAAGAATTCTATTAAATCTGGATAAGAGAGATAAAAAACAATCCTTTCAACATTTAAAATTACAAAAATAAAAGATATAACAAACTTAAAATCTTCTTTAGAATGAAAATATTGATTCAAATAAAAAGCATAAAGGGGACCAGCTCCACCTATTAAACCTGAAATTATTCCTCCTAAAAAACCTGTTAAAGCTCCAAAAGGTATCTTTAAACTTTTAGGAAATTTTATATTTTTGTTTTTTAAAAATAAGTCATAAAGCCCTGTAAAGATTATAACTAATCCAAAAACTTCTTCTACAATTTTTTGATTAGCAACTTTCAAAAGATAACTTCCTATTCCTGCTCCCAAAAAGGAAAAAACAGCAAGTACAAAAATATCTTTCAAAAACAAATTTCCTCTGTAGTTTGATATAGACAGATAAACTGTTCCAACTAATGCTAATAAAGAGAGAGAAACAACAACAGTTTTAGCCTCAAAGAAAAAAAGTAAAATAGCTGTAGATATAATTCCTGACCCTAGACCAATAAGTCCCTGAATAATCCATCCTATTAAAACAGCAAAAAATGATATAAAAATCATATTAAACCTTTATTAACGAGATTTTTTTATAAAAATTTGAAAAATTTAGAAGGAAACTGGGAAAAAAATCTATTTTAATCTTTTTACCTTCTTTTTAGGGGCAAAAAACTCAATTCTTAATATTTCTTTAGTTTTAGGATCCTGCCTATATACACACCATATACCTTCGTCATTCCCACTCCATAAAAATTTAGAGAACCTCTTTAGATCTGGTTTTAAAGGGAGTAAATCAGCTTTACTCCCTACAAAATTTTCATTAAATTTAATAATTTTGTTAAATTTGTATTTTGGCATAAAAAATCTCCAAAAAATTAACAAAATTTTTTCTTATAATAGCATAACTTCATACATTAAATCTAAAGTGCATAACATCTCCATCCTGAACCACATAGTCTTTGCCTTCAACTCTTAAAAGGCCAAGCTCTTTAGCCTTTTGAAGAGAACCTGCTTTAACTAAATCTTCGTAGTTTATAACTTCAGCAGCAATAAATCCTCTTTCAAAATCAGAATGTATTTCTCCAGCAGCTTGAGGAGCCTTTGTTCCTCTTTTTATAGTCCATGCCCTAGCTTCTTTTTCACCTGCTGTAAAGTAGGTTATTAAATCTAAAAGAGAGTATCCTGTTCTTATCATCTTGTTTAAACCAGGCTCAGAAAGACCATAAGCTTCTAAAAGCTCTTTTCTTTCCTCTTTAGGTATTTCTATTAGTTCTTGCTCTACTTTCCCACATAAAACAACTACAGGAGCCCCTTCTTTTTCTGCTTTTTCTTTTATAGCCTGAACATGTTTGTTCCCTTCTCCATCAGGTAAATCATCTTCATTAATATTTGCAACATACATAATAGGCTTTATAGTTAAAGGGAATATTGTTTT
The DNA here is from genome assembly GCA_027081375.1 of Persephonella sp. Lineage (GTDB taxonomy): Bacteria > Aquificota > Aquificia > Aquificales > Hydrogenothermaceae > JAADDV01. The sequence continues at coordinate 6,332 of JALWKR010000285.1, read as the reverse complement.
TCTCATATACTCTATTTCTTCTTCCTCAAACTCATTTAAATGAGTTCTCAAAGGCTTTAAATCCTCTAGTATCTTTTTTGCTTTTTCTAAAACCTGAACCTCAAATTTCGCCTCTTTGTTTCCTGATTTTGCAGGTTTTATAACTTTTTCAAGTCTTTTTTCAACAGTTTGTAAATCTGCTAAAATCAGCTCTGTTTCAATAATCTCAGCATCCCTAACAGGATTTACAGACCCTTCAACATGAACAACATCACTGTCTTCAAAACATCTAACAACATGTGCTATAGCTGAAACATTTCTTATATTTGCTAAAAACTGATTTCCTAAACCTTCTCCTTTACTTGCACCTTTTACAAGACCTGCAATATCAACAAACTCAATAGTTGCAGGTATTATTTTTTGAGAATTTTCCATTTCAGCGAGTTTTTCAAGTCTTTCGTCTGGAACATTTACTATTCCAACATTTGGCTCAATAGTGCAGAAAGGATAGTTTGCTATCTCAGCCTTACCTGTTTCTGTTAATGCATTAAAAATTGTTGATTTTCCAACATTTGGAAGTCCAACTATACCTACATTTAACTTCATAAATCCTCCTTGATTGTTTTATTTTTGCTTCAACTATATTTCTTTTTATTAGATTTCAACTAAATATTATAAACTTTTCAAAAGTTATAACTTAATTCCGATATACATATAAACACATAAAAGTTGAGGTTATCTTTAGCATGATTTATAAAAAATCAGGAGATTTTTATGTTATTGGTTTATCTGACAGCGAAAAGATTATGGAAAGTATCCAAAAATTTTTAAAAGAAGAAAATATAAATTCTGGTTTCTTCTGGGCAATAGGAGGGGTTAGAAATCCTCATATTGGAGTGTTTGATCCTTTAAAAGGAGATTTTAAAAAAACAGTAATAAAAGGGATATATGAAGTAGTATCTTTTCATGGGAACGTATCAGTAAATCCAGATGATATAAATCCATTTATCCACGCACATATATCTATAGCTTTAAAAGATTTTTCTGTAGCAGGGGGACATCTATTTGAGTCAGAAGTAGCTGTAGCTTTTGAGATGGTTTTCTTACCTACAAAAAATCCTATTGTTAGAGAATTTGATCCTATCTTTAGGGTTATGCTCTGGAGTTACGTGTGAAAAAATATTCAAAAAACATATAAAGATATAATATTCCTTGAATACTTTTGATTTTTTACTATTCTCGTTTTAAAATATCACAAACGCCGTTTTATTACGCCAAGAGGTGAGGATAATGGAAACGTTCAAACTGAAAGTCTTTAGGTATGACCCTACAAAAGACTCCCAACCTTACTATCAGACCTATGAACTTCCTGTTGAAAAGGGAATGACAGTATTAGCTGCTTTATTTAAAGCTAAAGAAGAACAGGATCCTTCTATCTCATTTAGATATAACTGTAGAGCTGCTATATGTGGATCCTGTGCAATGAGAATAAATGGTCATGCAACGCTAGCATGTAAAGTACAGGTAACTCATCTTCTAGAAAAATACAACACAGATACAATAACTGTTGATCCAATTGGAAACGTTAAACCTTTAAAAGATCTTATATACGATATGGACTGGCTTATTGATAAACTAAAGAAAGTAAAACCTTGGTTTATTCCAAAAGAAGCTCCACCAAAAGACGGAAAGGAGTACAGACAATCTCCTGAGGATCATAACAAGATAGATTTTGCTTCTGACTGTATCTTATGTGCTTCATGTATGTCAGATTGTAATGCCCTAAAAGTGAATAAAGATTTCCTTGGTCCTATGGTTCACTCAAAAGCGTACAGATTTGCAGCTGATACTAGAGATGGAGCCAAAAGAGAAAGACTTGAAGCAGTTTTAGAAGATGTAAACCTTGAATGGTGTGTAAGGTGCTGGGAATGTACAACTAGATGTCCTAAAGAGGTTCAGCCTTATGAAAATATAATAAGACTTAGGATAATGGCTGCTGAAGAAGGTTATAAAACTCCTGGAGAAATTCACGCTGAGATATTTGAGCAGGATATTTTAAACAGAGGACTTTTAAACGAAATGCTTCTTCCTATGAGACAGGAAGGGATTTTTGGTGCTATTAAAAGGGCTCCTTTTGGTATAAAGATGATGTTCAAAGGGAAAGTTAACTATGCAGATTTCTTTGGGGGACACAAAGTCAAAAGATTAGAAGAAATAAAAGTAATATACGAGAAAGCTCAAGAAAAAAAGAAAGAGATACATATTAAACTTCCACAAATTATGGGAGTTATATACGAAGACAAAAGGAAAACAGCAAAAAGAGCAAACTTTGCTGAAACTGGAGGTAATAAATAATGGCTGACTTAAAATATGCTTTTTATACAGGATGCTCTGCAAAAGGAGTAGCTCCAGAGCTTTATGAATCTACAAAACTTGTAGCGGAAAAGCTAGGAATGGAATTAATTGAGCTAGATGCTGCTTCTTGTTGCGGTGCAGGGGCTGTTCAGGAGAAAGATGAGTTCTTAGCTCTCACTATAAACGCAAGAAACCTTGCTTTAGCTGAGGAGTTAGGGTTAGACCTTTTAACAATCTGTAACACATGCACAGTAATGCTTAGAGAAACAAAATTCAAACTTGATAATGATCCTGAACTAAAGGCAGCTGTAAATGATGTTTTAAAGGAGGTTGGACTAGAATATAAAGGGACAAGTGAAGTTACTCACTTTTTATGGGAAATTATAGATGGTGTTGGTTTAGACACTTTAAGAAGTATGGTTATAAGACCTTTAAGAGAGTTTAATATTGCTCCATTCTATGGCTGTCATATAATAAGACCACCTTATCTAATTGGATATGAAGATCCAGATAATCCAAAATCTATAGAGATGATTATTGAGGCTTTAGGTGGAAATCCTACAGACCACGAAGCAAGACTTGCATGCTGTGGATTTCACTCTTTCTGGTCAGCAGAAGAGAAGGTAACATTGAGACTAACTGCCAACGACGCTGAATCAGCAAAAGAAGCACAGGCAGATTTTATGGTAACTCCTTGTCCTTTATGTCATACACAGTTAGACGCAATGCAAGAAGAAGCAGAAGAGAGAATTGGAACTCATATTGGTATGCCTATACTTCACCTTCCTCAGTTAATTGGATTAGCCCTTGGTTTTAAACCTCATGAATTAGGTCTTCAAAAACACGTTGTAACTCCAGAAAAAGTAATAAAAGCATTCTCATAAGAAAAAGCTCCCATAAGGGAGCTTTTTTCACAATTCTTAAATATCTTCTTAGTATCCCTGCAATTTCGCTTGTTACTGTTTCCTAAAAAAGAAATTTTTTGAAAAATTCAAGATGAATTTTTATATTTAGTATTAGATAACTGTATGAGGTATAGAAAATGATTGCTGAGAAATATATGCCAAGATACACAATAGAAGATTATAGGCTATGGGAAGGAGATTGGGAACTGATTGATGGAGTACCTTTTGCTATGACCCCATCCCCTTTTGGAAAACATCAAAAAATTCTTGGAAATATAGCTACTATTTTGAATATGGAAAAAAGCAAATGTAAAAATAAAGCCTACAGTGTCTATGTAGAACTTGACTGGATAATTAACAATGAAACAGTTGTTAGACCTGATGTATCTGTACTATGTGAAGAAGTAGAAGAGTATATAAAAACTCCTCCTGAAGCTGTGTTTGAAGTAGTATCAAAAAGCACTGCTGTAAAAGATGAAAAAATAAAATTTGAACTTTATAGAGATGAAAAGGTTAAATACTATGTTATTGTCTATCCTGAACTAAAAAAGGTTAGAGCTTTTGAACTTTCCAACAACAGATACGAAAAAATATTTGATAACGATAAAGGATTTTTAAAACTAACATTGTGCCAATGCGATGTAGAGATAAGTGTAGAAAAAATATTTGAGTGATAATTTCATTTAAAACAGGTTTTCTTATATTCATTTTTTATAAAATCCTATTTTTTCTCATTTTCTTTTTTGCGTAAAAAAAACATTTCCTTAGTA
>JALWKR010000285.1:0-2313 GCA_027081375.1 Persephonella sp. | reverse complement strand
GTATCACTAAAAATCCTCAAATTTTTCAAAAAATAAAAAATTTTCCTGTGGAAAAAAATTTTTTTCTCTTTATCTTTAATAAAAAAAGGAGGGCTAGAAAAATGAGCATAGTAGTAAAAAGTCCAGCATTTGAGGAAGGAACAGTAATACCTGCTATATATACCTGTGAAGAAGAAGATATCTCACCTGAAATTATCTGGAGTAATTTTCCTCCAAACACTCAAAGTTTTGTTTTAATAATGGAAGACCCAGATGCTCCAATGGGAACATTTACCCATTGGGTTGTTTACGATATTCCTCCAACAATAAATAGCCTACCTGAAAATTTTCCTAAAATACCTGAAGTAGATGGAATAAAGCAGGGAATAAATGATTTTGGGAGAGTAGGATACGGAGGTCCCTGCCCACCCCCTGGAAAACCTCATAGATATTTCTTTATCGTTTTAGCACTTGACGTGCCAACATTAGGTCTTCCTGCAGGAGAACATCATTCTGTAGTTAGAGAGGCTATTGAAGGACATATAATATCAGAAGGATATACAATGGGGGTTTATCAAAGATGAGGTATATTGTTATCTTTCTTCTATCTGTATATGTAACAGCACTGGCTCAAAATTTTAAAATAACTTCTCCTGCTTTTAAATATGGGGACTTTATACCTGTTAAATATACATGTGAAGGAGAAGATATATCTCCTCCTCTTAAATGGGAAAATGTTCCTAAAGGGACAAGGAGCTTTGTGCTAATAGTTGAAGACCCAGATGCTCCAATAGGAACATTTATTCACTGGATTATTTATGATATTCCAGCTACTTCAACAGGTATTGTGGAAAATTTTCCTAAAAAACCAGAAGTTAATGGAATAAAACAAGGAATAAATGATTTTGGAAAAGTAGGATATGGAGGCCCCTGTCCACCTCCTGGAAAACCTCACAGATATTTTTTTAAACTTTTTGCTATAGATAAGAACACATTAGGCATTCCTCCAAAAGCAAGATTAAATGAAGTTATAAAAGCAATTAATGGTCATATAATAGGGACTTCTGAACTTATGGGATTATATAAAAGATAGTGTTATTATATATAAGAAGCTTCTTAAAGCTCCCATGCTTTATGCCTCTGAAAAAATTTTTTCAGAGGCTTTTTTTTTAGGTTTATACTATGAAGGGGTAAAATAATGAAAAAAATATTTTTATATATACTTGTCATCCTTCAAATTTTAAGTTGCGGAAATTCAGATTCTAGCTCTATTGCAATAGAAGGGTCAATAGATTACAGGCAAGAAATGAGAAATTTTGTTATTGATATTTCTGAATATGCAAAAAATAAAAATCCTAATTTTATAGTTATTCCTCAAAATGGTGTAGAAATAATAACAAAAAATGGAGAACCAGATGGAGAATTAGCTTATGATTACATAAATGCCATTGATGGACAAGCTCAAGAGGATCTTTTTTATGGTTATGAAGATGATAACATACCAACTCCTGTAGAAGAAAGAGAATGGTTAATATCTTTTCTTAACAGATTAAAACAAGAAGGAAAAAAGATTCTCGTTATAGATTACTGCTGGGATAACCATAAGATAGATGATTCTTATGAAAAAAATTACCAGAAAGGATACATCTCCATAGCTACATGTAGAGAGTTAAACTGTATTCCTCCTTATCCTCCAAAACCTTTCAACGAAAACGATAATGATGTATATACATTACAGGATGCAAGAAATTTCCTCTACCTGATAAATCCAGAAAATTTTGATACAAAAGAAGAATTTTTAAACACTTTGGAAAATACAAACTACGATACACTTATCATTGATGCTTTCTTTGAAGGAAATTTACTTTCAATCAATGATGTTGAAAGATTAAAATACAAAAAAAATGGTGCTAGAAGACTTGTTATAGCTTACATGAGTATAGGAGAAGCTGAAGATTACAGGTATTACTGGAAAAAAGAGTGGAACAAAAACCCTCCTGAATGGCTTGATGAGGAAAATCCAGACTGGCCCGGAAACTACAAAGTTAAATACTGGATGAAACAGTGGCAGAATATCATATATGGCAATGATAGCTCTTATCTTGATAAAATAATTTCTTCTAGTTTTGATGGGGTTTATCTAGATATTATAGATGCTTATGAGTATTTTGAAGAAAAGGAAAATAGATGAGGGAAATCTTTAAATATATAAAAAAGAACAAATTAGCACATTTGTCTTTATATATATTGATTGTTCTTTACTTCCTTGCTATTTTTGCAGACTTTATATCTCCTTATCCCTACGATAAACAACATAGAGATACCCCTTACCAC
>JALWKR010000284.1 GCA_027081375.1 Persephonella sp. | reverse complement strand
AAAATTACATATCCTCTTTTGTCTGTTTTAAACGATTTATCCCATGAAGAAAAAGAGTTCGTAAAAAAAGTTATTAGAGATATTAATCCTGATAAAGAGCATATAGAAGTAGTAAAAAACATGGTAAAAGAAAAAGGCGGTTTTGATAAGACGTTAAATGAAGCTAAAACCTTTGTGGAAGAGGCTATAAAGGAGCTTGATATATTCCCAAAAAATGAATATTTTGAACAATTGGAAAAACTTGCAAAATATATTGTAGAGAGGGAGTTTTAATGAGAAGAACAGTATTAAAATCAAAAATTCACAGAATAACTATAACCGGTGCTGATCTTCACTATGAAGGTTCTTTAACTTTAGATGAAGCTATAATGGAAGCTGCTAATTTAGTTCCATTTGAAAAGATAGAAGTTTATAACGTGAACAACGGTCACAGATTTTCTACATATGTAATTCCTGGAGCAAGATATAGTGGTGAATGTATCCTCAATGGTGCAGCTGCAAGATTAGGTCATGCAGGAGATCTAATTATTATTGTTTCATGGGCAGAAATTGAAGAAAAAGACCTAAAAGATTTCAAAGTAAATCTTGTTTTAATGGACGAAAATAACAATATAAAAGACCATAAAATAACTGGAATTTTTGACGAATATGTTAAAGAGATAGCAGAAAATAATAAAAATCTGATAAAGGATTAAAGCTATGAAAAAAGGCTGGAAACTACTTTTATTTCTTATAGTTCCAGCCTTTCTATTTTCCTGTGCATCTAAAAAGCAATCTTACGGATATAAAGTCCTTCCTCCAAAGGTTAAAGTTAAAAAAAATGATGACTATGAGGAAGTTATAGTTATACAAAAAGATGAATATTATGAAGAAGAGCTTCCTGTTTACTATAAAAAAAGTGGAAAAAAGCTTGGTATAAAAATTAAAAATGATAGGGATATTAAGAGATTTATCTATTTTTATGCTGTAAAACATAAAAAATATACCCAGAGAGTTCTTGAAAGAGCAAATCTGTATCTTCCAATGATAAAGGCTGTTTTTAAACAATACAACCTTCCCCTTGATTTAGCTTATCTTCCTTTTATAGAAAGTGGATTTGATCCTTATGCTACTTCTATTTCAGGGGCTGCAGGTTTGTGGCAGTTTGTAAAAGGAACAGGAAAAAAATTTGGTTTAGAAATAAACAGATATGTTGATGAAAGAAGAGATCCTTACAAATCAACAGTAGCAGCAGCAAAATATCTAAAATATCTTTATAAAATTTTTGGTAGATGGGATCTAGCTATAGCTGCTTATAACTGTGGGGAGGGATGTGTTTTAAACAGAATGCATTACGGTGCAGACGATTTCTGGGATATAAAGTATAGCCTTCCTGAACAAACTAGAGAGTATGTTCCTAGATTTATAGCTTCCCTTATAATAATAAAAAACCCAAGAAAATTTGGTTTGTATCCTACTAAGAGTAAACCAATAAAAATAAAGAAAAAAGTAGCTCTTAGTAATATATCCCTAAGAAAACTTAGTTATATTTATGATATTGATTACAACTTACTGAAAGCTTATAATGCCCATTTTAGAAAGGGGATAGTTATAAAAGGTTACAATCTATATATACCAACTGAAACTTCTTTTAAATATATTCCTAGAAAAGTTAGCTATAAAAAGCAGAAAAGCTATATAAAACACAGAGTTAAAAAAGGAGAAACTCTTTACAGAATATCTAAAATGTATGGAGTATCTATTGAAACTATAAAAAGGTTGAATAATATAACAGGAAATAATATTAAAGTGGGACAGGAGTTAAAAATACCTATTAGAGAGATAGCCTATGAATAGTGTTATAACTAGAAGAAAGACAAGGCCTATTTTTGTGGGAAATGTTCAAATTGGTGGTGACGCACCAATTGTTGTTCAATCTATGACAGATACTAAAACTCATAATATAGAAGAAACATTAAATCAGATAAACAGACTTGCTAATGCAGGCTGTGAAATAATAAGGGTAGCAGCTCCAACAGAAAAAGATGCATTAGCCTTGAAGGAGATTGTAAAAAACTCTCCAATACCTGTAATAGCAGATATTCACTTTTCTCCACGAATTGCTTTTATAGCTTTAGAAAGTGGAATTCACGGTATAAGACTAAACCCTGGGAATATAAATGATGAAGGAAAGATAAGAGAAATTCTTCAAGAGTGTAAAAGAAAAAATATAGCAGTAAGACTTGGGATTAATTCAGGGTCATTAGAAGAAAGATTACTTGAAAAGTATGGATTTCCTTCTGGAGAAGCTTTAGCTGAAAGTGCGTTAAACTGGTCAGAATTTTTTGAAAAAGTTGGCTTTACAAACTTTAAAGTTTCAATAAAAGGTTCTGATGTCCTTCAAAATATACAGGCAAATAAGATTTTTGCAGAAAAAACAGATATACCTCTTCATATTGGCATAACAGAAGCAGGTCCCGCAGGAAGAGGTTCTGTAAAGTCTGCAGTAGGTCTTGGAATTCTTTTGTACATGGGGATTGGGGATACTATTAGAGTTTCTTTAACTGCAGACCCAGAAGAAGAAGTAGAAGTTGCTTATCAGATCTTACAATCTCTTGGATTAAGACGCAAAGGTGTTGAAATAATATCCTGCCCAACATGTGGAAGAATTGAAGTTAATCTTCCTGAAGTGGTTAAAAAAGTTGAAGATAAACTAAAAAACGTAAAACAGCCTTTAAAAGTGGCAATAATGGGTTGTGTAGTGAATGCTATCGGTGAAGCAAGAGAAGCTGATATTGGTTTAGCATGTGGAAATAAGTCAGCTATTTTGTTTAGGAACGGTCAGCCTATTAAAAGAGTTTCAGAAGAAGAAATGGTAGATGAGCTTTTAAAAGAAATAGAAAAAATGTAACCCCCCTTCCCCCTCCCTCTCTTTTTTGCGTTTGTTTTTAAATTAATACAAAATGAAAAAATATTCAATTATTAGGAGGTATATATGGAAGAGTTAAAAATAAAGGTAAACGGTGTAGCTGTTGATGTTTTAACAGAAGAATGGATGGATGAAGATGTTTTAAATAAATCTCCTGTGGTTCTTGAAAAGATAACTAAAAGACCTGGAGGATTTACTTTATATATGCAGGCACCAACAGAAAAAATTGAATGGTATTTTTCAAAAGGTCTTACAGAAATATCTATAAAAAATGGTCAGAAAGGAAAATATCTTCATATTGAGCATGAAGACGGTCTTTACTGGGTTGATTTACCACCTGTTCCTCAGATAATTGAGTTTTTGAAAGAGTTTATTGAAGAATCTACCAGCGAATAGAAAAAATATTATATTTATCATTCACATCTACTTTTACTTTCATTTTATAGTAATCTGCTATTTCTTTTACTATTGATAGTCCAAGTCCTGAACCTTCTGTGGTTCTTGACTTTTCTTCTCTGTAAAATCTTTCAAAAATCTTTTTTAGATTTTCTTTTTTTATTAATTTTCCTGTGTTTTTTATCTCTATATACTTTGGTTTAATCTTAATGATAATCTCTCCGTTCTCTTTATTATATTTAATTGCATTTTCAATTAAGTTACCAAAAAGCATTTCCATATCTCTTTCTGCAGCTTCTATTTCAGCTGTACCATTTTCAGTAATTTCTATTTTTATATTTTTCTCCTGAATTTTAGGAGTAAATAGATTTATCTGTTCTTTTATAAGATTATTAAGATTTACTCTTGTTTTTTCTCTATCTCCAATCTGAGAAAAAAATAGCAAATCTGATACAAGTTTTTTCATATATTCAACAGTTTTTTTAATATTTTCTATATTCTTTTCTATATTTTGATACTTTTTTTGCTCAATAAGGTACAGATTTGAAGACATAACTGTTAAAGGGGTTCTTAAGTCGTGAGAAACATTTTGGGTAAATCTTTCCTGTTTTTCAAAAACCTCTTTAATTGGAGATATTATACTTTTGGAAATTATGAAAGCTATTACCAGTATTATCAAAGATATAGCAAAAGTTAGATAAAAAAGGATAAATTTAAGTTTTTCAATATGCCTTAAAACATTTTTTAAATTTTTCCCAACGTATATATGATACTCTCCTGCTTCTTTTTTAAATGAAACTCCATAGACTACATCTGTTCCTAGAATACGAAATCCTGAAAAATGATAAGGTATCTGACATAGTTTTCCTCTATAAAAAACAACATCAGCTTGAGGATTAAATATACATACGTAAGAATCAGGAGGAGTTTTCATATTTTTTACTATTGAAAAGTCAACAACAGGATTTTCAACTTTCTTTGCTATTTCAAAGGCTATACTTTTTAACTGGTCACTTATCTCTAAAATAAGCTGCTTCTTGTAAAAAAAGTAAATAGAACCAGAAAAAGCAGATAAAATGAGTGTTGAAATTAAAGATATAACAAAGGTTATTTTTAAACGGGCTTTTAAAAACTGATCTAATTTCATTCTATTTTATAACCTACACCAGATACATTTTGGATTATATCTTTGTTCTCTAGAATTTTTCTTAGTAGTTTTATGTTAGCCCTTACTGTTTCTTTTGTTGGATAATCATTTATACCCCAGCACTTATTCATTAAACTTTCATATGTAACTACTTTTCCTCTGTTTAAGAGAAGTTGTTCCAATATGCAGAAAAGTTTTGGGGTTATCATAAGTTTTTTTCCATCTCTCACTATTTCCCTTTTTGCTAAATCAACTGTTATATCCCCGATTTTAATCACATCGCTTTTTTCTGTTGAAGCTCTTCTTATTAATGCTCTAATTCTCGCTAAAAGTTCTTCTATCTCAAATGGTTTTACAAGGTAGTCATCTGCTCCAATATCCAAACCTTTAACTTTGTCTTGCAGTGTATCCTTTGCAGTTAACATTAAAATAGGTGTTTTAATTCCTTTCTGACGAAGGATTTGACATACTTTATAACCATCTATTTTAGGAAGCATAATATCTAGAATGATAGCATCATACTCAGAATACGTTGCAAAATCTAAAGCTTCCTCACCATCAAAAGCAGTTTCTACATTGTAACCATTTATCTCTAATATCTCTTTTAATGTATTATTTAACTCTTCGTTATCTTCAACAACAAGAACTTTCATCTTACTCCTAAGATTTATCAAATTTTACTTAAATAAAAATATTTCTGTTTGTGTGAAAAGGAAGTGAATGTTTTCTTATATTAATGGTGTTATAGTTATTGCTATGTTATAGACTATTTTTTAGTGATTCTAATCCTCTTTTTAGTTTGTTTTCTTTTTTAAGTTTTTTCTCTCTTTCAGATTTTGGAACATAATAGTTAGGTGATTTTGTAACATCCCCTTTATAGTAATTTTTTAACTTTGTAACATCTCCCTTATAGTATCCTGGTACATTTTTCATATCTCCTTTGTAGTAATTAGAGATTTTGTTATAGTTTGGTTTGTAGTATCTAGGCTTAGTAGCCTGATAGTACTCATAAATAAAAAAAGCCAGTGTTGAAAAGATGCTAAAAACAAGGCCACTAATAATGTAATTTTGAATTTTGTTTTTTATTTTCTTTTTCATGATTCACTCTCCCCTTAGACGTGTGCTTAAATTTTATAATCACAATTTTCATGCCATATTTTTTTCTAAATATTTCATCTTAATATATGCCACTGCTTCTTTTTTGCTTTTAATTTCGTTATCAAGATACTTTTTAAAAACATCCTCAATAATCTCTTTGTAAATAGGAGATGGTTTTAAACCTAGCTCCTGCAAATCCTTTCCTGAAATAATAAGCTTTTTTTCTTCTTCCTTTTTCAGAATAGAAATAATTCTTTCTGATGTTTCTATATCAAGATAACTGCAGAAAAAAACAAGAAGATCTTTGTTTATATTTTTTATCTTTTCGTACAGATGACTATTTTTTGTAGGTATCTGTTTAAAAATTGTCCTTTTTTCAAAAAATTCTTCAAAAAATTTCTTTGACTGCTGAAAATGATATTTATCTAAAATTAAGTATGATATATCTAAAGGAAGATGGTACATAAGAGATAAAAGGTAATTAGAGACTCTATCAACTTTTTTCTGAAAAAACATTTCAAAACTTACAATAGTATCCCTAAGTCTTGTTATAATCTCTTCCCTTTTGGCATCAAAATAAAATTCAGGAATTAGTTGATTAAGCACTTTGTATTGATTCATTAATAAGATAATTTCAACTACTTTTTCCTCATTAAAAGTATAAACAAGTTCTAAATTTATTCTTCCTGTTGGAGCAACTTTCATAAGTTCTTCCTCAACAGCAAGTTTTAGCAGTTTTTCTGTGTGTTTTCCTAATCTAAAACCTAATCTACCAGCAAATCTTAATGCTCTTAGAACCCTTATAGGATCCTCTACAAAACTAAGCTGATGTAAAATTCTTATCATCTTATCTTTTATATCTCTAAGTCCATTAAAGAAATCTATAAGTATTCCAAAATTATCTTCTGTAATTTCTATAGCCAATGTGTTAATAGTAAAATCTCTTCTGTATAAATCCTCCTTTAGTGTAGCTTTTTCTACTTTTGGGTAGGCTCCTGGATATTCATATATTTCTCTTCTTGCTGTGGCAAAGTCTATCTTAAGACCACTTTTTAAAGTAATCTGTGCTGTCATAAATTCTTCAAATGTATGAACCTTTAAATTATTTTTTCTTGCATACTCCTTAGCTAAAATAGGAGCATCTCCCTCTACAATAATATCTATATCTAGATTTTTTTTCCCAAGAACTATATCTCTGACAACTCCCCCTACGATATAGGCTCTAAATCCAAGTTCTTTTGCTAACTTTCCTATATTTTTCAGTTCTTGAATAAGTTCTTTTGGAAAAAATCTTTCTAATTTATTTTTAAAGTTAAGGTACTTAGGTTTAACTCTTTTTCTAGATATAAAAATATCTTTCTCTGAAAAGAAAGGTTGTCCGTGTAATACAATAATAATCTGATTTTTTGTTACCATTCCTAAAGGATATCCTTTTTCCACTATAGGAAATATATCTTGAGAAGTGGTTTCTATGTACTGCTCAATCTCCCCAACTGTTGTTTCTGGAGAAAAAACATATATGTCGTTAATAATAAAATCTTCTAGCTTTACATTTTTTATATTATGTCTTAATGCTTCTCTTATAACTTTAGAAAGAACAATCCCTTGGAACTTTTTTTCTTTATCTACTAGAAACAAAACAGGTTTTTCTAAGTCTTCTTCTTTTACATCTTTTACTTGAGTATCTAATGAATAAATAGATATATTTTTATCCATTATCTCTTTTACTAAAATATCTCTATACAGATTTGATAAAATTAAGTTTTCTAATATTGATTTAACCTCTGCAGTTGTAAATCCTTTAACTGTTGCACTTGCAGCGTAAGGATGTCCTCCACCACCAAGGTTCATTAGTATTCTACCTACATTTATATCCTCTACCTTTGAACGACCTATTACTGTTATTTTTCCCTTTGTATTTATAATCACAAAAAAGGCATCAACATCTTCAAAAACTTTTATCATACTTAGAACAGAAGAGATGTCAGGAATATATTCAAGACAGTAAGCAGTTGAAATAGCTACTTTTCTGTTTTTTGAAAAAATATAGTGAATATTCTCTGTTAACTGGTCTAAAATGCGAAGTTGTTTATCTGTTATTCTCTTTTCTAAAATCTCCTTAATAATAGAGAGATCTGCACCTTTTTTTAATAAAAAAGCTGTAAAGTGTAAATCCTCAGGAGTTGTTATTTTATAGGTAAAACTTCCTGTATCTTCATATATTCCCAGTGCAAGAATTGTTGCATCATCTTTATCTATAGAAATATTTCTTTTTACTATTTCTTCTACTACAACTGTTGTAGCAGAGCCATACGGTTTTATATGAATAGCAGCTTCTTTAGGAAGGTAATCCTTTTCTAAAATCTGGTGATGGTCAAATATTTCAATGCTTATTTTATCATCTAAATAGGAGGAAAACTTTTTCAAAACATGTTCTATATTATGACTATCAACAATAAATATTTTCTCTATTTTTTCTAAAGAGTTCTTATCAATGATTTTTTCTTTAAACTTATCCTTAAATCTTTTTAAAGCTACTTTTACTGTTTCTGAAACATTATCTGGCAGAAGAATTCTTGTTTCAGGATATAAAAGTGTAATTCCATAGGCAGATGAGAGAGCATCAAGGTCTGCTCCTTTTTCTAAAAAAACCACTTGCATTTTTTTATCCTCTTGCATATAATATTTATCTCCATTGCCCAGGTGGCGGAATCGGCAGACGCGCTGTCTTGAGGGGACAGTGCCCTTAACGGGCGTGTGGGTTCGACTCCCACCCTGGGCACCATTTAAATTCCAGCAATCATCAGTTCTTTAACAAAAACAGAAGGGCTTCCAATAGCTCCATAAAACCTGAGATCATTTCCTATAAAAACAATATCTTTTAAAAGATTAACAAAGTTTCCTGCTAAAGTTACTTCTTTAACACTTTGAACAGGTTCTCCCTTAACAAAAAGAACTCCTGTAGCTCCAACAGAAAAGTCTCCTGTTATAGTATCTGCTGTATGAAGCCCAATAAGTTCTATCACTTTAAAGTATGTTTTATCTTTAAGATATTCTTTTGTGTCTTTATCTGTATTTTTTATAAAAAAGTTTGTAATACCTACTTCAGGTAAGTTTTTAAAATCTCTTTTACTATTTCCAGTAGTTTCCTCTCCTGTTTTCTTTGCAGTATAAAGACTATGAAGGAAATTTTGAAACTTTCCTTCTCCTATTATAACTGTTTCTTTTGTTGGAACTCCTTCGTCATCATAAGTAAAACTTCCTATACCTTTGTGTAATCTACCATCATCAACAATTGTAAGATCTTCTGGAAATAAAGATTTATTTCCTAAATCTTTAAACACTGTTTTTCCCTTCACTAAATTTTCTCCAGAGAACATGGAAAAAAATTGATAAAGAATTTCTGTCATAGCATAAGGAGGAAATAAAACAGGAATTTTTTGAGTTTTAATAGGTTTAGCACCAAGTAAAGATACAGCGTTATTTACCGCTTCCTGTACCATATCTTCAATATTTAATTCACCAAGAAACCTACTTGATGTGGTGTTCCATGCTATCTGACTATCATTTTTATCTTTAGCTAGAACTGCAATATTTGAAGAGTAAATACTTCCCTTTTCATTTATAAAAACTCCTTCACTATTTAATATTCCTTTTTCTATAACAGTTTCTTGGAAACTTGCAACTCTTACTGTTTTTATTCTTTCATCCTGCTGATAAGCCTTCTCCTCTATATCAATAGCTATATATACTTTTTCTCTTTCAGAAAGTTGTTCTACAGCAAAAGTATCGTAGTATTCTATTTTTTCTACTTTATAAGGAGTTGAAAGATACAGACTTTTTTCATCAGAAATTTCAGCATTTGCTAAAGCTTTATCTATAACAGTTTTTATATCTTTTTCTGAAAAAACTGTTCCATAAGAAAAGCCTACTCTACCTTTTTTTTCTACTCTTACAGAAAACCCTATATCTTCAGCTTTTTTTAATTTATCTATCTGAAGATTTTTAGAATCAGCATATAAGGTTTTTCTTTTTTGAAAGAACAAATCCCATTTATAATCTTTTAAAGATTTTTCTACTATTTCAAAAAGATCTTCCAGCATTATACAGGCTCCTTTTTAAAATGAATAATACTATAACAAGAATATTGATTTTCCTGCTTTTTGTCATTAAATTTTCACAATCTATAAACTATGTTATTAGAAATCATTACTAAGAAGAAAAGGTGTTATGAATAAACTTAAAGTAGCTTTTGCCACTCTTGGCTGTCGTATGAATCAGTTTGAAACATCAGCTTTAGAAGAAAAGTTTGTAAATCATGGTTATCAGCTTACAGATTTCAAGGATATAGCAGATGTATATATAGTAAACACGTGCACAGTAACAAATGACGCTGACAGAACATCAAGAAAAACATTAAGACAGGCAAAAAGAAGAAATCCAAATGCTATAGTTGTTGCAACAGGTTGCTATGCACAGGTTTCTCCTGATGAATTAGCGAAGATAGAAGAGGTAGACCTAGTAATAGGAAACTCCCATAAAACAGCTG
>JALWKR010000283.1 GCA_027081375.1 Persephonella sp. | reverse complement strand
TCGTTCAAGGTTCTGTTTATGAAGACCTACGGAGAGAAAGTGCTTTAATGACAGTTGAGCTTGATATGGACGGGTATTCTATAGGTGGGCTTTCTGTTGGAGAACCTGCAGAAGAGATGTATGCAATGACTGAAGTAGTTACAGAGATACTTCCAGAAAGTAAACCTAGATATCTTATGGGAGTAGGGACACCTGAAAATATTGTTGAAAGTGTTGATAGAGGCGTAGATATGTTTGACTGTGTAATGCCAACAAGAAACGCAAGAAATGGAACCCTTTTTACAACATATGGAAGAATAAACATAAAAGCTGCCAAGTTTAAATTCTCAGAAGAGCCTATAGATAAAGAGTGTGACTGTTATACATGTAAAAACTTTTCAAGGGGATATGTGAGGCATCTTTTTAATGCTGAAGAAATTACAGGAATGATACTTGCTACCATACATAACCTTAGATTCTATAACAGACTTATGGAAGATATAAGACAGGCTATAAAAGAAAACAGATTTAAAGAGTTTAAAAAAGAATTCTATCAAAAGTATAACCTTTCCAGCTAAGGAAACATATATTTATAAAATAAAAAAAAGATAAAGGGGTGCCATGTTTGGATTTATAAAAAATGGAAAAAGAGAAAAAAAGGAAGCACCGAAAACTAAAGTAGTATACAGATACCCAAATGAAAAAGTTGCCATATTTATAGATGGCGGTAATATGTTTCACGCCTCAAACTATCTTCAGATAAAGATAAACTACAAAAAACTTGTAGAAATCCTGAGAAAAGATAGATGGCTTTTAAGGGCTTATTTCTATACAGGAATTCCTTCAGGAGATCTACCAAAAGAGTATAAAGAGCAGTGGAAAAAACAGCAGGGATTTTTAAACGAACTTCAAAACATGGGAATAAAAGTAAAAACAATGCCCCTAAAGAAAACCCCTGAAGGATATATAGAAAAGGGTATAGACATTTTAATAGCAACAGATATGATTAGTCTTGCTTTTAAAAATGCTTATGACACAGCTATTCTTGTAAGTGGAGACAGTGATTTTATACCTGTTATTGAGAAAATTCAGGAACTTGGAAAGAGAGTAGAAAATGCTTCATTTAAAAGGGAAAGCTCTTATAACTTAAGAAAAATATGTGATGACTTTATTCTTCTAGATAACTTTAAAGATAAATTTACAACACCTTTAAATCCTCCAAAAGAGGAAGAGGAACCTCCTGCTCCTGAAGAAAAATCTTTTATTGATAAACTAAAAGAACTGTTTGGAAATCTGTTTCACACAAATGGTAAATCTACTCAAGAAGAAAAAATTGAGAAAAAAGAAAAAAAAGAAAAAGCAGGAGCTAAAAAATGAGAAAAGTAGGATATATATACGACCCAATTTATCTTAAACATGAAACAGGAGAAGGACACCCTGAAAGACCTGAAAGGGTTCAGTCTATAGATACTTTCTTAACATCTTTGAAGGATAAACTGATAAACATAAAACCAAGAAAGGCTACAGCAAAAGAGATTGCTTTAGTTCACGATATTTACTATCCACAGGAGATAATGGATCTTTGTTCTGCAGGAGGAACATATTTAGACCCTGATACTAGATGTTCCATATTTACCTACGAAGCTGCAACATACGCAGTAGGAGCTGGATTAGAGGCTGTAGACAAAATAAAGGAAGGAGTAGTTGAAAGGGTTTTTGCAAACGTTAGACCCCCAGGACACCACGCTGAATATGCAAAAGCTATGGGATTTTGTATCTTCAATAACATAGCAATAGCCGCTAGATACGCTCAAAATCATGGATTTGAAAAAGTTTTTATTGTTGATTTTGATGCTCACCATGGAAATGGTACTCAAAAGGCTTTTTATGATGATGACACAGTTTTTTATTTTTCAACTCATCAGTATCCATTTTATCCAGGAACAGGCTCAGCAGAAGAAAAAGGAACAGGAAAAGGTCTAGGTTTTACATATAACGTTCCTCTTCCAGCAGGAACAGGAGATGAAACGTATGAGGATATATACTCAATGATACTTCCTGACCTTGTTTACCACTTTAAACCTGATATTATTATGGTTTCTGCAGGTTATGATCTGCATCAGGAAGACCCTTTAACAAATCTTGAAGTAACAACAGAAGGAATAGGAAAGATTGTTGAATACATATTAAAAACAGCAAACGTTCCTTTTCTTTTTATGCTAGAAGGGGGATACAATCTTACTGCTTTAGGAGAGAGTGCTAGAGTTACAGTAGAGAAAATGTTAAATGTATAAAAGGGGCTTTAAGCCCCTTAACTTTAGCCAAATATTGCATGAATAACTTTTGTTGCAATCATACC
>JALWKR010000282.1 GCA_027081375.1 Persephonella sp. | reverse complement strand
AAGTAAAAGAAAGAAGAGCAGATTTTCTCGTTGAGTTAGAAGATAGCTCTATTTTTCACTTAGAACTACAAACCAATAACGATAAAAATATGCCCTTTAGAATGCTTGAATACTTTGTTCTTATCTCTTCTAGGTATCCAGATAGAAAAATAAAACAGATAGTTTTGTATGTTGGCGAAAAACCTTTAAAGATGAAAGACAGTATGAGAACAGATAATCTATCATTTAGCTACCAACTAAAAGACATAAGAGATATAAGCTGTGAAGAGTTGTTTAAAAGTAATAGCCTAACAGATAAAATATTAGCAGTATTATGTGATGTAAGAGAACCTGAAAAGTATTTTAGGGCACTTTTAACAGAGCTTTACAAACTTCCAGAAAGGGAAAGGAGAGATTATTTAAAGAAATTATTGAACTTATTAACAATAAGGTCTAAATTAGTAGAAGAATTCAAATTAGAGGTAGAAAAAATGCCTATAACATTTGATAGAGAAACTATAGAAAATCATCCCTTTTTTAAAGATGGTTTAAAAGAAGGGTTACAAAAAGGTTTAGAAAGAGCAAAACGTGAAGCTGTTATAAATTTACATCAGGCTACAGGATGGGATGCTGAAAAAATAGCTGAAGTTCTTAAACTGCCTTTAGATTTCGTAAAAGACACTCTTGAGAAATAAGATACCCTTAAAATTATATCTCTTTTATTTTTCCATCTTCTATGTGTATTATTCTTTCTGCTTGATTTGCAACTTCTGGATCGTGGGTAACAATGATTATTGTTTTTCCTTTTCTATGAAGTTCCTTAAAAATATCCATTATTTCTTTTGCTGTTTTTTTGTCAAGAGCTCCTGTTGGCTCATCTGCTAAAAGGATTTCTGGATTATTTATCAATGCTCTTGCTATTGCAACTCTCTGCTGCTGTCCTCCTGAGAGCTGGTTTGGTTTGTTGTTAATTTTATCTTCTAGATTTACCTGTTTTAAAAGCTCTTTTGCTCTTTTCTCAGGATTTTTAGGTGGATCTTTTGCATATATTGTTGGTACTAAAACATTTTCCAAAGCTGTGAGATATGGAATAAGATAAAAGTTTTGAAATACAAATCCTATATATTTATTTCTAATCTCTGATAACTGATCATCATCAAGTTTTGATACATCTTTTCCTTCTAGATAATATCTTCCTTCTGTTGGGGTATCTAAACATCCTATAATATTCATTAAAGTTGTTTTTCCACTTCCACTTACTCCAACTATAGCAACAAATTCCCCTTTCCTAATAGTTAAGTTTATTCCTTTTAAAACTTCTGTTTTTATTCCAAAGTTCTCATAAACTTTTCTTATGTTTTCAAGCTTTATTATCTCTTCCATTATCTAAGCTCTTTTGTCTTTTTAGGGACTATAAGTTTTACAGCTACTATATCTCCTTCTTTAAGACCACTTACAACTTCTGTATATTTTTCATCCATCCATCCTGTTTTTATAAATGTTTTTACAGGTTTTCCGTTTAATATCTTGTAAACGTATTCTTTCCCTCTTTCATATCTTAAAGCTTCATTAGGTATCAAAAGAGCATTATCTTTCTCACCAGTTATGATTTTTGCATATACAGTCATTTCAGGTTTTAGATATTTTGTATATTCAGGTTTTACTTTTACTATAGACATATAGTAAACAATATTTTGCTTAACCACAGGTTCAGGGTATATACTTGAGATAACTCCTTCAAAAACTTTATCTGGATAAGCATCTACATAGTACAGAACTTTTTGTCCAGGTTTTACTTTTCCAATGTCTGTCTCATCTGTGTATATTCTAACCTCAAGTTTTGTAGGGTCTAAGATGGTTATAAGATTTGCAACTTGAAGACCTGCAACAACTGTTTCTCCTTTTCTTGCTGCTATTTTTGAAACAACTCCGTCTATTGGAGAGTAAATAAGGGTGTAAGTTAATCTAACTTTTTGTTTTTCTAAGTTTTCTTTAGCATATTTAACGTTTTCCTTTGCTTCCTTTAAGGAGGTTTTAAACTCTTTTTGTAGTTTTTCTAATGTTGCTTTTGCTGCGTCTAGCTGGGCTTTTCTCATCTGAAGTTCTTTTTTGGCTAACTCGTAATTTTCCTGTGTAGTAAATTCTTCTTTTAAAAGCTTCTTTTCTCTGTTATACTTCCATAAAGCAAATTCATAATTTGCCTGAGCTTCTTTAAGTTTTTCTTTTGCTTCTTTTATTTTTGCTGGATAGACTTTTTTGATATTTTCTAGTTTTGCAATAGCCTCTTTATATTTTGCCTGAGCTTTTTGTATCTCTTTTTTTATTTCCCTCTGATCTATAACAGCTATTAACTGTCCTTTTTTTA
>JALWKR010000281.1 GCA_027081375.1 Persephonella sp. | reverse complement strand
TGTATAGCTGCACCTACAGCAACAACTTCATCAGGGTTAACACCTTTGTGAGGTTCTTTTCCAAAGAATTCTTTAATTCTCTGCTGTACAAGAGGTATTCTTGTTGAACCACCAACTAACACAACATCATCTATATCATTTGGAGTTAGTTTTGCTTCTTCAAGAGCTCTTTTAACAATATCCATAGTTCTGTCTATAAGGTCTTTTATCATCTCTTCAAGTCTAGCTCTTGTAAGCTTTTTCTCAAGGTGAAGAGGCTGATTTGTGTTAGGGTCTATTGTTATAAATGGAAGGTTTATCTCTGTTTCCATTTTGAAAGAAAGTTCTTTTTTAGCCTGTTCAGCTGCTTCTTTTAATCTTTGGAAAGCAGTTTTATCCTGTCTTAAATCTATTCCATGTTCTTTTTTGAACTCTTCAACAAGCCAGTCAATAATTCTTGCGTCTATATCTGCTCCACCTAGGTGCGTATCACCGTCAGATACTTTAACTTCAATTACGCCATCACCACCTTCAAGAATAGATACATCAAATGTACCACCACCAAAGTCATAAACAAGGATTTTTACATCTGATTTCTTATCAAGACCATAAGCTAAAGCTGCAGCTGTTGGTTCGTTAACTATTCTTTTCACTTCCAATCCTGCAATCTTTCCTGCATCTTTTGTAGCCTGTCTTTGTCTTTCGTTAAAGTAAGCTGGAACAGTAATTACTGCCTCTGTTACAGGTTCACCAAGATAGGCTTCTGCAGCTTCTTTAAGTTTTTTAAGAACTTGTGCTCCTACTTCTTCTGGTCTTACTATCTTTCCTGCGTTTGGAACATCAAAAGCTGCATCTCCTTTCTCATCAGCTACAACTTTATATGGAACATGTTTTATTTCTTCCTGAACCTCATCATATTTTCTTCCTATAAATCTCTTAGATTCGTATATAGTGTTTAACGGATCTAATACTGCTCTTCTTTTAGCAGGATCTCCTACTAAAATCTCCCCCTCTTTAGTCCATGAAACAACTGATGGAGTTGTTCTAAATCCTTCTTGGTTTGCTATAACAACAGGTTCCCCACCTTGCATTACAGCAACAACTGAGTTAGTTGTTCCAAGGTCAATTCCTATTACTTTTCCCATTTATAGCATCCTCCTTTCATCTTTTT
The DNA here is from genome assembly GCA_027081375.1 of Persephonella sp. Classification (GTDB taxonomy): domain Bacteria; phylum Aquificota; class Aquificia; order Aquificales; family Hydrogenothermaceae; genus JAADDV01. Next base: position 1,194 of record JALWKR010000281.1, on the reverse strand, counting down.
TATCACAATAAATAATGTATAACTTTAGTGTACTATTGTCAAGTATATTTATATTAAAAATGTAAAGTTGTTTTTAAAACAGAAATAAAGGGCAATATAGAGCTTCTATTTAAAAAGATTAGAGGTTGCTAAATAGTCATAAAATAGATTTCAACTGAGTGAACTACACACCGACTAAAGTGCTATGCCTTACGGCATGCTCAAATCGTAGATTTGTCGGTGGCTTCTCAGGGAGTTTGCTATCCTGAGATAGCCTTATCCCTGACAGGTGGTCACCACACCTTGCTACCCCTATCTGCCCATATACTCGGACAGACTTGGGGCTACTTTTTAATTTACCGAATACCCTTATTCTGATTGTTTGTCTCAATCCTGTAATATAGTCGTGGAAACTCTTTTTAAACTTTTTAAGTATGTTTCTTGCTCCATTTACATCTGCATTTACTAATCCTAATATGCTTTTAAATAGTCCCCTGTGTTTCCTTGCTTCAGGTGTGTAATTTTCTTTGCTAACAGCTACATTTTTTAAGCTGTCCACACCTGAAGTATAGCTCTCATCTACTAATACTACCTTTATCCCGTATTCACTTGCTTTGTATTCTATCTGTTTTGATACTCTACCGTGTGGCAGTAAACTAAGCATTTGGTCTATTATGCTTGATAGTTTGCTTTCTTTGTTTTTGCTCTCTTGTAGTTTTCCTATTACGATTGTTGAAACATTGTATTTCTTTGCAAGCTCTAATATTAGATTTGATACTTTATGGCTAAAGTCTCTTATCAGGTTATTTATCCTTCTTTGTATTCTGTGGAGAATCTTATCTACTCTACTTGTTTGTAGTCCTTTATTTAATAGATTGTCCCTTTTCTTTTGCCATTTGGCTAATTTCTTTAGGTATTTTCTTAATAGGGATTGTATTCCTTTTCCATCTACTATATAGCTTATTGGGTGGTTTTCTATTACAATAGTGGCAAAGTTTGATACTCCGTAGTCTATTGCTAATACTTTATCTGTTTGTGGTTTAGTTTTCTCTATTTCTTTCTCATATACTATATTTAGCCTGTATGTTATATTGCTGTACGCTTTATATGGTGTGATTTGTATATTTAGTATGTTTAATTGGCTTAAGTCTAACCCTGTTTCTATTCTTAGGTAATCTATATCTATACCGTGTTTTTCTTTTAGGTGTTGTTTTA
>JALWKR010000280.1 GCA_027081375.1 Persephonella sp. | reverse complement strand
ACAAAACTGTAGATAGAGAAAAGTTTGGTATACAGGAAACAGATATAGAGATAGAGGTTAAACTTCCTAAAAAGAGCTACACATTTAAAGTTTTCAAGCTTAAGGATGAAGTTAAATATTACTTTTTCTATAACGAAGAACTATTTGATAGAGACTATCTTTACGGAACTCCTGAAGGGGATTATCCTGATAATTACTTAAGATTTGGAGCTTTTTCTTATGCAGTTATAGAGTTTTTCAAAAAAACAGGATTTTATCCTGACGTGATCCACACAAACGACTGGCAAACAGCTTTAATTCCTGTCCTAATAAAAGAAAAATACAAGCTTGATATAAAAACTATACATACTATCCATAACATTGCCTATCAGGGAGTTTTTGAGAGCTTTGTTTTAGATGAGTTAGGTCTTGGGTGGCATCTTTTTAATATTGATGCCTTAGAGTTTTACGGTAAGGTTAACTTTCTAAAAGGGGGAATTGTTTTTTCTGATGCTGTAACAACAGTGAGTCCTACATATGCTCGGGAAATTTGTACTCCAGAATACGGTTTTGGACTAGATGGTGTTCTAAGAGCTCACTGTCACAAACTTTACGGTATTTTAAACGGGATAGATTATGACGTCTGGAACCCTGAAACAGACCCTTATATCTATGAAAATTACAACGAAACAACTTTGGAAAAAAAAGAAAAGAATAAGAAGAAATTTTTAGATGAGTACGGCCTTTCAGATGAAACGAAACCTTTATTTATTTTTATTGGAAGATTTGCCAAGCAAAAAGGTATAGATATAATTCAAGAGTCTTTACTTGAGATGGCATCTATGAATGCAAATTTTGCAATTCTTGGCTCAGGGGACAAAGCTTATAACGAATTTTTCAATAGTATCAGAAACAAATATCCAAACATATTTATAAAAGTTGGTTATGATGAGCCTTTAAGTAGAAAAATGTATGCTTCAGCTGATTTTCTACTTATGCCATCTATATATGAGCCTTGTGGACTTAATCAGATGATAGCAATGAGATATGGAACTCTTGTTGTTGCAAGAAAAACAGGAGGGCTTGCTGACACTGTAATAGATATAGACCTTCCTGCAGGATACGGAATTTTATTTGAAAATCCTACAAAGACAGATTTTTTAAGAGCTATAAATAGAGCGAAAGAGCTTTACAGGAATAAAAAACGTTTTTACAGACTTAGAGAGTTTGTTATGAGTTTAGATTTTTCGTGGGAAGCTTCAGCTTCAAAGTATATAAGACTTTATGAAGAATTAAAATTTGGATTTCCAAAGGGAGTTTAAAAATGGATAACAGGTTAATTAAAGAAAGTATAAAAGAGTTTGGAGTTTCTTATGATATAAAAACCATCTTAGAAGATATTCAACATGAAGAACCTCTATTTCTTCAAGAGGAGTTCTGGATACCTGAAAGGTATAATGAAACAAAAATAGTTTTTTTACCTGTTGACCCTCACTGGCATTTTGTTTACTGGGATATAAAAGACACTCTTTATGAAAAAATAAAGTCTTATACTCTTCAGTTTAGAGTTATATGCTGTGGAGAAGAGAAGTTATCTATAAATATTCTTCAGCAGTATGGAAGTTATTATTTTAATTTTCACGCACCATTTAAAGATGTTTACTGTATTTTGGGATATCTAAAAAAAGATGAGTTTATAGAAATAGCCCGTTCAAACATATTTAAACTTCCTTCAGATCAAATATTTGAAGGAGAAGAGATTTTTGTAACAAGAAAACAGCTAAAGAATAAAGATATTAAGGAAGAGTTAAAAAAGAAAATTTACAGTTCTCAAATATCCCCTGAAGAAACAAAAAGTATTAAAGAAAATATTATTGGAAGCTCAGATTTATTATAAGTAATTAATTTTCTTTTATATAAAAAGAAAACTCTGAGCCCTTTCCTTCTCCTTCACTTTTTACGTATATATCCCCTCCTAGTAATGAAACATATTTTTTTGCAATAGTAAGTCCTAAGCCAGTTCCTTTATATTTTTTTTGTAAAGGATTTTCTAGCTGGGTAAAACTGGTGAACAATTTTTTTAAATCTTCCTTTTTTATCCCAATTCCTGTATCTTTTACAGAAAAGATAACTTTATCACCTTCTTTTCTAATAGAAACCTTTATATATCCTTCTTCAGTAAATTTAACAGCGTTGGATAGTAAGTTTAATAGAATTTGCTTCAACAGTTTTTTATCAGTGTATATTTTAAAATCATTATCAGGAAAAATAAGATTTAGATTTTTTTTATTTTCAAGAGTTTTTGAATTTTTATTTCATATGCCGGAGGCGGGACTTGAACCCGCACGCCGCTAAGGGCACCTGGTTCTAAGCCAGGCG
>JALWKR010000279.1 GCA_027081375.1 Persephonella sp. | reverse complement strand
CTTAGAGCCTGCATTTGCAGAAGAAAAAACATTTGGACTTGATATTGAGATAGATACAGAGCATAGGCCTGATTTTGAGTTGTTTGATGAGATGAGAAGTATTGTTGTGATAACTGCTGCTGAAGAGAATATTCCTCATCTAAAGGCAAAAGCAAAAGAATTAGGTGTAGGATTTAAAGTTATAGGTAAAATCAAAAAAGAGCCTGAGCTAAATCTGAAAGTTGGGAAAGTTTCTATAACAGAGGATATGAACATTCTCAGAAATCTATGGAATAGTTCATTAAAAGGAATTCTTTAAACAGGAGAACAGGAGTGGCTCTATCAAAAAACAGCCAAAAAGGAGAACAAAAGGGTATAGCAAAAATATTAATGCTCTAGGATATGCTTTAGCTATAGTTTTTAGCTTGACAAATATTCCTACTAATTTTGACTACCTTTAGATAGGAATAACTAGTAGTTTACTTCTCTTTATCCTCTGGTAATTTTTCCTTAAAATCCTCTTCTTGAATATTATCCTCTAAAGTTTCTACAAAGTACCTAGTAAAATAAAAATCAAAATAATCTTTTACTATATTTAGTATCTTACTTGGTATTTCTGTTTTTTCTTCAAAAAGTATAAAAAGAATACCATAAACTACATCATCCTTATTATTAAAGACAACAGAATATATATTCTGACTATTTAAAAGTTCTTGCAGTTCTTTAGAGTTATGAAGTTGAACCTCATCTTTTACAAAAGCTAAAGCTTCTTTATAGCAGTCTGTATCTCCTATAGCTATACATTTATGATTAATAAAATCAATAAAAAACATACCTTTTGCTTTAAAGTATTCATTAAGTTCAAATAAAGTTTCCTTCAAAGAAATTTCTTCCTTTAAAAGTTTCTGCAAAGTAGGAATAATATTTAATATTTCCTGATTTTCTAATATTTCTTCCTGAAGTTTTAGATTCTCCTTGTATATTTTCTCCATCTGGGATTTTAATTTTTTATAAAACCACTCTTTTTCTTCATACTCTCTTTTTACTTTATAAATCGCAGCAATACCGCTTAAAATCAGAGGTATAAATATATAATCAGAAAAGTTAGATATAAATAAAGCAGTACCTACAGGAATTATAGATAGTAATCCATAGTAAAAATGCTCTTCTTTACTTTCAATAAACTCAGAAAAAAATGGGATAACAAAATTAGAAAGGTATGTTAGACCTGTAACATACACAATAAACGTTAAAAATGCTACGTCTATTACGTAATAAATGTACTTTAAGTTCTTTTTTTTCTCACTGGTTATAGATAAGATAGAGAAAAAGAGCAGATATATAATAGAAAGTATAATAAGGGCAGATTTGTACTCTACATTCTCTATAAGTAAGCTAGCAATTATTCCTAAAACAACAAATAATCTTATTAAGAAAGAGTAAATCATACCATTTCCTTATATAAATTATTTAATAAGTATGATATATATGAAGAAAACTCTTTTATATCTTTTTCATTTATAAAATCAGATGTTAATTCATAAAGATGGATATTAGGTTGAGAGAAAAACCATATCATAGGTATATTTAAAAACGAAAAATCCATATACTCCTTTAAGGATTCTTTTCGTAAATTAACTCCTAAATCTTTCATAAGTTTGCTCACTTTTTTAATGTGAAACTCATCAATCAAATATTTATTTATACTTTTCGTAATTAGTTTCTCATTTCCTAAGCCACAACTATCTATATTTACAATAGATATAATTTTGTCTTCATCTTGCTGAGCTAAGAATTTTTGTAAACCTGAATAATTAGAAAATTTTCCTTCTGTAAGAAGTATCCTTGTTTTAAAGCCTCTAGGATAGCCTATATTAACTAATCTATCTATAACTTCCTTTAAAACATTAAAAGATGCATAAAAATTTAAATCTTCTGGTTCTTGAAATCTAGGATCATAAGGGAAGTGAAGATAAACATAATAGTTTCCAAACCCAATATCTACATATCTATTTTCTAATATCTCCTCTTCTTCTTTTACCTTTAGAAAAACTTTTACTTTTTCATTTCCTAAAAAAGGAAAAGGAACTTTAAATATTGGAAAATCTTTAACATAGAGAGGTCTCTTTATATCTGATGTAGTTAAAACAACTGCTGGTTTTGAGTTTACAAGATATTTAATATCATAATGATTTAAATGTTTTATAAAAAGTATTTTATTTTTTAATTTTTCATCTACAGATAATCCTGGAGAAAACCTTTCTAAAGATAAAACCTTTCCTGAGAATTCAGCATTTTTTTCAAAACCATAAGATATTGGTATTGTAGTTATTTTTTGTCCTTCTAAGACTAAAACACTGCTTTTTACATAATACTCAAC
>JALWKR010000278.1 GCA_027081375.1 Persephonella sp. | reverse complement strand
ATCTATTTCTTCAGGAGGTAAACTTTCTCCTTCAGGTTCTTTTATTCCTGCATAGCCTTCTTTAAGTTGGGAGAAATCCTTGAATATAACTGGGATAATATCCTGATTTTGTACTTTAGGAAGTAAAACAGTTTTTCCCTGTTTAAGAAAGATATTGATTAATGGGAGGGTATTTACCTCATTTTTATGAGGATAGTATAAAAGAATAGATTTTGCCTTTTTGACTTGTGGTAGAGAAAGAAGCTTCTCTACAACCTTATTCGTATCCTCTTCTGTTGCCGTGTGAAGCTCTCTTTTTTGAAGAAGAGCCTCCCTTATTAGTTTTTTCAATCTGACCTCCCATTACTGGAAGGTCACGCGGTGGCTTTATATAAAGCCCCGCGGAGGGCCGACGGGATGTTGAGTCCTATTTCTGGACCCTAACAAAACGTGGGTGCCCGCACCGTGTTCCCACGGGATACACGGAATGTAGGGCTCCCTAATTGGTAGCTATAGCCCAGAAACTACCGTCTCATCCCTATCGCGCCCCGCAGGTTTCTTTAAGTTTATAAAAATCTATATAAAATGCCATTATTATTACCGCGTTAAACCTTCCTAACTTCTTAGTTTTAGTCCTTCAAATTTTTCAGCTAACGTTTCAACAATCTTTTCTACTTCTTTGTTTACCTCTTCGTCTGAAAGACTTTTATCTCCAGCTCTAAAGTCTACAGCTACTGCAATACTTTTTCTATTTTCATCAAGGAAATATATATCAAAAAGCTCAATTCTATCTACAAGATTTGAGCTTTCTCTTAAAGCAGTTAATAATTTATCCACTTCTAAATCAGCGTCAACTTCAAAAGCTAAATCCCTCTTAACAGCAGGGAATTTAGGAAGTTCTTTATAAGCAGGTATTTCTCTACTCATATAAAGGGTAAACAGATAACCTTCTTTCAGATTGTCTTCCTTTATATCCCTTGGAACATATCTTAGTTTAAGCTCTCCAATCCAAGTATCCTTTGGTATTTCAAGCTTGTCAGCTTTTTCTGGATGAATCTTTCCTATATATCCTACATTGTATCCGTTTACAAAAATCTCTGCACTTTCATAAGGATTTAAATAAGGCTTTTCAGAAGGTCTATATTCAATGCTTCTCATACCAATAGAAATAAGATAGCTGTGTAAAAGCCCTTTTGCCTTTAGAAAATCCCATTTTTCAGTAGTATTAAAAGACGTTTCACCTTTTGTATAGCTGAAACCTTTTATAAACCTTCCTGTAAGTAAAATTCCTGCCCTTATTTCCTCATATTTATCAAAAAAGGCAGATGAAATCTCAAAAACAGATACATCTTTTATCTGATGTCTAAGATTTTCCTGAAGAACTCCAATAAGGGATACTGCGAGGTTATCCCTCATTACACTTTGAGTTTTTACTAAATAGTTTTCTATTTTTATAGGTGGAACTGGTATACCGAGAGTTTCAAAAATCTCTTCACTTACAAATGTGTACGTTACAACCTCATCTAAACCGTTATCTTTAAAGAAATCTCTTGTTCTAAGTTCAAATAAAAACTCTTCACTTTTTCTAAAAGACTGGGTAGAAACCTTTGGATATGTTTCCTCAAAGGTGTTTAAACCTTTTAACCTTCCTACTTCTTCAACTAAATCAATCTCTCTTTCAAGGTCTAAAGCTCTAAATGCAGGGATTTTGGAGATAGTTCCGTCTTCCACTTCTTCTGTAGGTATTTCAAGTCTGTTTAAAAGCTCTTTAGCTTCTTCTTTTGGTATAAAAACTCCTAAAACTCTTTCTGTTGTTATCTCTCTAAGTTTTATCTCTTTTGGTTTGTATGGATTTGGGTATATATCTTTATCTCCAACAGCTTTTCCACCGGCAAGTTTTACAATAAGTTCTAAAGCTTTATCCTGTGCATTTGGAAGATTTTCTATATCTACTCCCCTTTCAAACCTGTAAGAAGAGTCTGTGGATATAGCAAGTCTTTTTGCTGTTTTTCTAACAGAGATATTATCAAAATGTGCAGCTTCTAAGAGGATATTTTTTGTGTTTTCATCTACCTTTGTATTATCTCCACCTATTATTCCAGCTATCGCTATAGGCTTTTTATCATCAGCTATTATAAGGTCACCTTTTTTTAGCTCTCTTTCTTCTCCATCAAGAGTCTTTATTTTTTCTCCTTCTTCTGCCTCCCTTACATAAACCTTTCCTTCTATCTTATCAAGGTCAAAAGCATGTAAAGGTTGACCTTCTTGTAGGAGAATATAGTTTGTTATATCAACAACGTTATTTATAGGATTTTGACCTGATTTAATAAGCTTTAGCTGAATATCCCACGGAGAAGGTTTTATCTCTACGCCTTTTATCACAA
>JALWKR010000277.1 GCA_027081375.1 Persephonella sp. | reverse complement strand
ATACTCTAACATAAATATCTCCATCCCAACAGGAATTATTAGAAATTACAACTCTAAATTTGTTACTGTTTAGCATATAAGGAACATAAGCCTCCTTTCCATTAGGCTTCCAGAACAGGAAATATTTGGAAGTATCTTTATCATAACAGCAAGAAGCTTTCACACATGGAGCATTCTCATCTTTTTTTATAGTAAAAACTAGGTAGTTATCTTTGTATATATTTAATGTTTCTGTAAGTCCCCATTTTGTCCAGTATAGTTTTGACTGACCTGTTACCCCTACATATACATCATCTTCCCAGATATTATTTTTAAGGCATATTGTTGAGCTGTTTTCACTGCAACTTGAAGAATTTTCTACATTAGCTGTCAAACTACAAACGATTCCTTTTGAAAAATGGATTCTATTTGAAGGATATCCGTATGAGCCTACACCCCTTGATTTTCCGTTGTTATCAAGAAATATCCTTCTATGGATGAAATCTAATGCTTTATATCCAGGTTTATTCCCAACTTCCGTATCAGAACATGCAAACCTTCCACTTTTATCATGTAGTTTTAATGAAAATTGCGCAGACCAGCCGTTTTCTCCTAATGTTAGAACATCATCTATCTGATCCATATTTTGCTTTATAGTTACAACTCCTGAAGATGCTCTCCTATCTGTGCAACTGTCACTATCTAGAATATCTCCAGAAGGTTCATCTTTGAATAATGTGTAAGGGATATATCCTGTGTCATAACATTTTATTAAGCCACTTTTGGAATTTTGACAGCTAGTACTGTTAATACGAGGATATGAATCTATTATAGACAGAGAAGGTTTCATATCTAAGAAAAATTGACACTTTACATCTATAAAGCACTGAGGATTTGGGACTTCAAGGTCAGGGATTCTATCATTTGAGCAACAAGAAAAAGCTGACACTGTTAAACAAATATTTTTTTGTATTTCTTGGGGTGTGCAGGCATTATAGACTGTAGAATTATTATAAAGGTTATCTAATCTAATCACTGGATTATAAGTTGTATTAAAACCTAAAATATTAAATCCATAATCGTCAATTAGAGAAGGCTCTCCATCTTCAGCACAGGCTAGATAAAGAACAGAATTAGGAGGGACTTTTTGGAAAATCCTAAATTTTATTGAATTTGTTAACTGCCCTATAGATTCAGCAACAACAACTCTATCAAAATAATTTCCATTATTGTTAATGTCTATACTTTCTTCTCCTATTCCATCATCATCGTTATCAAATCCCTGATATTCATAGAAAACAAGCCAGCATTTGTAAATATTCGAGCTTAATTGGGCGTTAATGAAATTAAAGATGATAATATCATTTGAAAAAATAGTTCCTTTAGGAATGTAACGAATTGTTACACCTGTCTTATTTCCCAAAGGAGAATCTATATTAGGGTCTAGATTGTAATCGTTAGTAGACAGAAATGAGGAAGCTTCACAAGGAACTGTTAATTTTTCTACACTATTACCAGAAATTGTTTCTCCATTGTCAATATTTTTTACACCATAATAATCAAAGTAGATAGAAGAACCTATAGCGAGAGAAATTTTTGTAACAACTAAAAAAAGTAAAAATCCAAAGAAAAGTGCCCATCTCTCCCTTCTTTGTATCATTTTTTATCCCCCCCTTAATCTATTTTTTACTTTTACTTCAAAATTCGTACCACAAAATATTGATAAATATCAAAGTTTCCTTGATATTTCTGCTTTATATTAAAAAGCGTTATGTCAAACTTGTCATATTGGTTTTTATGTAGTAAGCTTAAAAAGAGCTTTTCAGGAGGATTACCATGGAAATTACATACTTAAGAGTCTCTGTAACAGATAAATGCAACCTTAAATGCTTCTACTGCAGGCCTGATAATTCTGAGTTTGTTCCTCATGATGAAATCCTTAGATATGAAGAGATTACAAAAATTGTCAAAGCTATGACAAAATATGGTCTAAGGAAAGTCAGAATAACTGGTGGAGAGCCTCTAGTAAGACCAAATCTTGATGAACTGATAAGAATGATAAGAGAAATTCCTGAAATACATGATATATCTTTAACTACAAATGCTATAACTTTAGCAAAACATGCTGAAAGTTTAAGAAAGGCTGGATTAGATAGGTTAAATATTTCTATAGATAGTTTGAAACCTGATCTATTTTATCAGATCACGAAGGGTAAACTTGAAGATGTTTTAGAAGGAATAAAAGTTTCAAAAGAACTTGGTTTTGATCCAATAAAAGTAAACGCTGTAATAGTTAAAGGTCTTAATGAAAATGAGGCATTGGATTTTGTAGAATTTGGAAAAGAGTACGGAGTTGAAGTTAGATTTATTGAAATGATGCCTATTGGAGCAGAACAGATTCACTGGAGTAAAAACCTTGTTCAGCCTCTTGAGGAAATTAAAAGAAAAATAGAAGAAAAATACGGAAAGCTAATTCCTGCTATATCAATAGGTAGTGGAGCTGCAAGGGTATACAAGATACCAAAACTTGGTACAAAAGTAGGTTTTATAACCCCAATGTCTAATCCTTTCTGTGACGGTTGCTCTAAGCTAAGACTTACAGCAGAGGGACATATAAAGCTTTGCTTAAGAACTGATGATGAGATTGATATTAAAACAGTTGTTAGAAATGGAACAGATGAGGATCTAGATAGATTTATACAAAAAGTTTTAATAGAAAAGGAAATATCAAACGCAAAAATTCAAAAATCTGGCTACGCCTTTTCAGACTGCAGAAGAATAATGACAAGTATTGGTGGATAGGAAGGGTTTTAAGGAAAGGTTTCCTAGCCTTTCCTTATTGATTATCTGTATATACGACTAATAAGCAACATCGTAAGAGCAAGGTTATTTGTTATTCTGATTTTTCTACTTTAGTTTCTTTAATAAGAGATTATATATCTCATTTTTTGATAATCCTGTTTCTTTAGAAAGAGTTTTTGAGATTTCTTTTGTTTTCATTCCTTTTTCTTTTAGTTTTTTTGCTTTTTCTAATATTTCTTCTTCAGATATCTTTCTTTCTTCTTTTTCAGGATAACAGAGAATTACAAACTCCCCTCTTATAATCTCTGGATTATCCTGAAAATATTTGCAAACCTCTTTTGAAGTCCCTCTAATAAATTTTTCATGGATTTTTGTTAACTCTTTTGCTACAACAACTTTACTTTCAGGACATATCTCTGCAATTAGCTGAAGGGTTTTTAATAATCTGTGAGGGCTTTCATATATTATAAGTGTTACTTCCAATGTTTTATATTCTTCTAACAGCTCTTTTTTTTGTTTTTCTTTGTTAGGAAGAAATCCAAGAAAAAGAAATTTATCAGATGGTAAACCTGAAGCAGAAAGGGCAGCAGCCCCTGCAAAAGCTCCAGGTATAGGAGAAACATTAAATCCATTTTCCCATGCCTTTTTTACTACTCTATATCCTGGGTCAGATATACAGGGAGTCCCTGCATCAGAAACAAGAGCAACATCTTCTTCTTTTAATATTTTCAGTATCTTCTCTGAAGCTTCTTCTTCGTTATGTTCATGGTAGGAAATTAACTTTTTTCCTTCTATCCCGTAGTGAGAAAGAAGCTTTTTTGTTACTCTTGTATCTTCACACGCTATATATCTAACACTTTTAAGTACTTCTAAAGCCCTTAATGTAATATCCTTTAGGTTTCCAATTGGAGTGGCAACTATGTATAGAGTTCCCATTTATCTTATTTTTCCATCCTTCAGCATTTTAAAGCCTTTAAAAAAGCCGTTTTCATATATAGCAACACTTCCGTCTGGAAGTAATTTTTGACTCTTTGGTGGATAAGTATCTTCTAAAAAAAGAATTTCTTTTTTTGAAAATGCAGGTAACACAGTTTCAGGAAGTTCTTTTACAACTTTTCCTTTTTCTAAAAGTTTAACATTTACATTTCTAAGAGAAAGAGGTGTGTTGTTTATAAGTCTAATAAATCCTTCTAAAGTTACTTTTCCATTTTCCTTTTTTAAGACATAGTTTACCTGCCAATTAATACCCTGCACTGGATATCTTAGTAAAAACTTCTCTGTTTTTGCTTCTTTTGCTGTTACTTTAAAGGTCACTTTAGGAGAAAAAAGCTCTTGCCATTTAAGTGATGATGATAATTTTGAAGGAAATTTTGGAAGAGTTGTAACAACAAATCCTTTTCTAGTGTTAAGCATTATTCTATTATCGTTAATATTTACCACCTCTCCCCTTAAAAATCTTCCTTCTCCTTCAACAGAAACTACCTGCCCTTTTAAAGCATCTTTCCAGTTTTTATTATCTCCCTCAATTATGTAACTTTTTATTTTTAAATCTTTTCCTTGTATTGTAAGACCTTGAAGCTTTGCAATAGGTAAAAGAAAAACAGGTCCTATTACATTTTCTCCTTCAGCTACCATAAACTCTTCTTCCTGAACATAAGTTGATAATCCTTCTTTTTTTAATAAAAGCTCATTTGCAAAACTTAAAGAAGCTGCTGAAATAACTGCTAAACCTATAAGTACTCTTTTCATTTTACCTCCTTTATTTATATTTCTATATCGTATTTTTTTAGGTCAGGAAAGAGAAAATTTTCTTCCTCAATAAAGTGGTCTTTTAGTATTATAAAAACCTGATTTATAAATTTCTTAAGTTTTTCTTCAGAAGCTTTTCCTTTTTTATACTCTTCATATGTTGCTTCTAAATCTTCTATAGCTTCTCTTAATGTATTGTGACCAAATATAATAGCCTCAGTATCAAAATCAGGAGCAACTTTTTCTATCTCATTTATTAAATCTTCTTCCTCTTTTAGAGCATGATTTTCAACTTCTGTTTTTAAAAAGTTAAGTATCTCTTCTATTAACTCATCTGTTAAACCTTCTTCCATTCTTTTCTTAAAATCTTCCACTTTTTTTAATTGTTCAGTGTGTTCTGTAGTTAGTTCTGTGATTAACTGTTCTAATCTGCTCATTTTTATCCTCCAAACCTTAGTTTTACTGCTAAATAAACAATTGCTATTCCTAATAAAAGATTTATAACCCCTGCTACTGCAGAAAGAATTCTTAATTTTTCACTTTTATGGGCTCTAAGTCCAAGAAGATAATCATGTACAACAGCAACAATAACTGTTGTAAAGAAAAGATAAAGTTTATGAGAAAGGGTATGGGCATAAGATGTATCCATAGAAAAAACCTTTGGAAAAGGTGCCCCCATTATGTTCATATTGTATAGTCCTGTTAAAAAAAGAATAGAAAGAGAAATCACTGTTCCCCATATACTGTATCTTTTTCCAACTTCTTGAAAGTGAGTTACATAATCAGGAAGCTTTTTTACATATGGAGATAAAACAAGAACCATAAATAACATTCCTCCAACCCAAAGAGACGCTGCAAGAATATGAACTGTCATAACAAGTTCTTTCATCTTCGCAACCTTCCTTTTTTTAATTTTTACTGTAAAGGCTGCTGAGGAGTTATAACATTGATGCAAGATAAGATATATTATTTTTCAATATTCTACTAAAGATTTAGGAAAAGAAAATGAAAATGCTAAAAGTAGTTTTGAATATTCTACTTAAGCCTAAAGATTTTTTTGAAAAACTTTTGCAGGAAAAGTTAGAAATATCATTTGTTATAAAGTATATGCTTCTACTTAATCTAATTGGTCCAGCTTTTTCCTTTTATAGCATGCATTTTATAGAAAATATCTCTATAGGAAGGAGTTTTTTATATGCAGTATCTACATATATTCTAGATATAATCTCTATCATTATTTTCGCCTATTTAGTAAAAAGATTAGAAAAGAGAGATTTTCAGTTTCTTTTTACATTGGCAGTTTTTATCTATACTCCTATATGGCTGTCTGATGTTGTGGATATAAATCAGTATCTTAGACCTTTGAGTAATTTAGGTTTTTTATATAGCTTAGTGCTCCTTTATATTGCTTTTTCTACATTAAAAATGAAAAATAAAAAAATTCTCTTATATGAAGGAGTTTTTATTCTTCTTTATATGTTAGATGCTTTTATTGCAGAAATGATAGTTCAAAATCCCTGGGTTAAAATGCTAATTAAATGAATATATATGATGATTTTTTTACAGGTTTAACCATTTTGATTTCTCATTGGAGAACCAAGTCTTTTGCTTCTTTCCATTGCCTGTTGTGATAGATACTCTTTCCCAAACTTTTCAAGATTTTCCAGTTCTGTACTAAAAGTATCATAATGTCTCTCCTCATCCATTATTACACTTTCAAAAAGCTGTTTTGTCCCTGCATCTTTTGCTTCAGATGCTTCTAAGGCAAATTCATTGTACATATCAACAGCTTCTTCCTCTGCTTTCATAGCCCATTTTAGCATCTCTTCTGGATCTCTTATATGTTCTATATTTTTTGCAGGTTTCATCTCAATTTCCCCGTTTAAAAATAGTATTCTCTCTGCAAATCTTTCTGTGTGAAGCATTTCATCAATGGCAGTTTTCTTAAATATTGAAGCTAGAAGATCATAACCTAAGTCATCTAATACAAAATGAAAATACATATATTGATGGATGGCAGTTAACTCTTCTGCTATAGCTTTGTTTAAAAGCTCTATAGATTTTTCTCTGTTCATGGTAAAACACCTCCGTTGATTATTTAACAATAATAATGATTACTAATATAGATGAAGTCAACCTTTTTCTTTAAAAGAAATCTCTTTTGTGATAACTTTTTGATATAAAGCTTATACATGGAGTTTAAACAATGAGAGATGAAAAAGATCTTATGAAAAACCCGTTTATGTCAAATATGAAATTTTTAGAGCAGGCAAAAGAGGAAACAGAGTTTGAAAGAATTATAAAAATACTTCTAGTTCCTGCTAAAAGTGGTATCTATATATCAAGATACAACCTTAGAGATATGGGAAGAGCTATTGGAGTAGAAATGCCTATAAAAGATAGAAAATTTATGCTTAAAGACCTTTTTATATATGCTAAACAATTAAATAAAATGAAAGAGTTTCTTGATGTAATAATTGATTTTGTAGATTATAGAATTGAGCAGTATAAATGGTTAGAGGAAAATTATCCCCGTTCAAAAGCCATAACTCAAAAATGGATTAAAAAAGCCAATGCTTTAAAACAGTTTATAGAAAATATGAAGAAAGAAGTAGATATATATAAAAACGTTTAATATTCAATGCCCCACTTTAAAAAGTGGGGCTGGTATTTCCTATTCTTTTAAGCTCAAATATTGTTAAACACTTCTTATTTTGAAGTTTTCACTAATGTTAATAATATGGTTATAAAATAAAAATTTTTATCTATAATAGAGATATACAACTTAAAGGTCTAAGGAGTTAAAAATTATCGAAAGTTTAGAAACATTTCTTCACAATTATGGATACATTGCTGTATTTATAGGGACATTTTTAGAAGGGGAGCTTTTTCTGTTAATAGTTGGGTTTTTTATAAAACTTAATTTTCTTGAACCTGTTAAATCTTTAATAGTTGCAATGTCAGGAGCCTTTCTTCATGAGATTATATATTTTTACCTTGGAAGATGGAAAGGAAGGGAATTTTTACTAAGAAATAATTACACCAGAAAGCAGTTTAGAAGAGTGAAAAATTTGTTTGATAAGTACGGGGTTTTATCAATATTTATCATTAGATTTTGGTATGGGATGAGAATAATACCAATGGTTCTAATGGGTGCTACAGGATTTAGTGTAGGAAAGTTTATATTTTTTAATATAATTTCTCTATTCTTTTGGGCTGTTATATATCTCTCTATTGGATATATGTTTGGCAAAGCGGCAGAAACCTTTTTTAAAGAGGCAAAAGAGTACTATTTTATTGCAGCTGGAATTCTTTTGCTTATTATATCTTTTATTCTTCTACTGCCAAAAATAAGAGAAAAATTTTTTAATAATACTAACAGCAGTAGTAGTGCTTGAGGATAAAATGAAAAAAGGAATAATTGTTCTCTTAACTTTAACCTATTGGTTATTCTCCTATGCTTCAGAAGAAATCTTAAAAAAGTTAGAAAAGGCCTGGTCTTTATATGAAAAAGGGCAGTATGTTGAGATGAAAAATCTTTCTAAAGAGGTTCTTTCTGAGTCTCTAAAGGAAAATTATCCTAAAGGAATAATTGAAGGTTATTACTATCTTGGAATTGCAAATTACTCTTTAGGAAATTTACCAGAAGCATTAAAGTATGCAAAAAAAGCTATTGAGTTTTCTGAAAAACATAATAAATATAGATGGAAAGCTTACAGCCATGTTTTAGTTGGAGAAATATTCAGGTCACTAAGGAAGTACGATAAGGCTCTCTTTCATTTTAAAAAAGCGTACCAGCTAGCTAAAGAAAATAATAACAAAAAGATGATTCCTCCAGCATTAATGAATATAGGGAATATTCATTATGATAAAGGGGAATTTTCCAAGGCAACTAAATACTATAAAGAAGCTCTAAAAATAGCAAAAGATATAAACCTTAGAAAATCCTACATAGCTTTTATAACGTATAACCTTGGAATAACTTCTTATAGAAACAAAGAATACAAAAAGGCAGAGGATTATCTTAAAGAAGCAGTGTCTCTTTATAAAAACCTTGGAAATAAAAGTTCTATGTACGAGAGTATGTTCTATCTAGGGAAAACCTATATGAAAGAAGGTAAAAAAGAAAAAGCCAAAGAGATTTTTTCAAAAATAGTAAAAGAAAAACCTGAAGGATTTATCTATAAAAGAGCTAAATATTTTCTAAAAAAACTTTCCAAAGATAAAACTGATACATAATACTAAGAACCTAGAAGCTTTTTCCTAAAATATACAAGCATATCAGGATAATCTGTAGCCATAACATCAGTTTTTCTTTCTAATACTTTTTTAGCTGTTTCTTCATCATTGATAGTCCAGGCTACAACCTTTAAACCCAATCTGTGAGCCACTGCGTTTGCTTTTGCAGTAGCTATCTTCCAGTTTGGAACAACAAAATCAGCTCCTAATTTTTTTGCTTCAAAAATCCTTCCAGGAGGTTTGAAATATATAAGTCCTGTTTTAACTGAAGGCAAAAGCTCTTTTGTTTGAATTAATGCCTCATCGTAAAAGCTTATAATTGCTACCCAATGGATAGCGTTATGTTTTATAACAAGCTCAAGGACATCAGGAGTTGTTTCAGGCTCTTTTATCTCAATAAACAGTCCAACCTTTCCATTTACAGTAGATAAAGCTTCATCTAATGTTGCAACAGGTTCTCCATCTATAGAAATATTCTCTCTTATATATGAAAAATCAACGTCCTGAGGTTTTATCTCCTTTCCTGCTAGTCTTTTAAAATCAGGATCGTGAAGCAGAATAAGAACATTATCCTTTGTTTTTCTAACATCCACTTCAACAATATCAACTCCTGCTTCTATGCCATACTTAATAGCAGATATTGTGTTCTCTGGTTTTACTCCCTTTGCTCCTCTGTGTCCAACAATTCCAAAAGGTTTTTTATTTAAAGCGTCTTCTATATTCATCTGTTGATATAGTCCTTTAGTATTTTTGCATGGTCAAAAACAAGCTTGTCAAAAGGAATTTCTTCAAGCTTGAAAACCTTCACTTCTTTTGCATCACTTTGGGCTTTAGGCTCTCCATAAGCCTTACATACAAAGGTTATAGATACTGTATGAAAGCGAGGGTCTCTATCTGGATCTGAATAAACTCCAAGAATTCTTATAATCTCAACATCAAGACTAGTTTCCTCTTTCATCTCTCTTACAAGGGCATCCTCTACCTTTTCTCCTACTTCCACAAATCCTCCTGGAATAGCTAGTCCCAGAGGAGGGTTCTTTCTCTCAATAAGAACAATTCCTTTAAAGTTTTCTTTTTCATCAAAAAGCTGAATAATCCCGTCAACAGCGACAAAAGGAGTTTTTATAGCCATTGTTTCTCCTTTTTATTTTCCTAATCTATAATAACCTTACGATAAAGAAAAAATTTTTTCTAGAGGTGAAAGATGGTTGTTAAAATTCTTTTAATCTTTGGAATAGTTGTTGGTATGTACGCAATATTTAACAATATAGGGGGAGTTATATCAGCTTTTAGTATAAAGGACAGTACTTTAATGGTTGCAAAGTTACTTCAAAGTGGACTCCCTGTTATAGCTGGGGCTGTTATAGTATGGGTTTCAGCTTTAAATCTATATGACATGATTTTTAAAAAAGAAGAAAAAGAAAGTTCAGAGAAGTAGTTTCCTTTCATTTGA
>JALWKR010000276.1 GCA_027081375.1 Persephonella sp. | reverse complement strand
ATAAAGTTACATGTAAAGCAAAGAATCTTGTTAATGTTGCATCTGCAACAATGTAGTTACCTCTAATCCAGATAACAAGGTCAGGTCCAATAAAAGGTATTTTTTCAAATAATGTTGTAATTGTTTGTGCAGCCCAGTAAGACATTTGTCCCCAAGGGAGCAAATATCCAGTGAAAGCTGTAGCAGACATTAAAACAAACAGTATAAAACCTGTAATCCAGACAACTTCTCTAGGAGATTTAAATGAACCATAGTAAATACCACGAGCCATATGTATATATAGAACTAAGAACATAATAGAAGCTGCTACAGCGTGAGTATGCCTAAATACCCAACCAAAAGAAACATCCATCATTATAGTTTTGTTTACACTGTCAAAGGCCATATTTGCATCTGGTTTGTAATACATAAGAAGGAAAATTCCAGAAATAACAAGAATAACAAAAACAAGCATAGTAAGAACACCAAAACTCCAGAGGAAGTTAATGTTCTTTGGAAGGTAATATTCAGACATCATAACCTTCCAAAGAGTAGTTATAGCCAATCTTTCATCAAGCCATTTCATTAATCCACCTTTTTTCTCCATCTTTTATCCTCCTAACCCTTCATCATTTTTTCATATTCAGGACCTGCTTCACCTAAAACAATTTTAGTCCCTTCAATTTTAAATGGTGGAATATCTAATGGTCTTGGAGGAGGTCCGAATATGTTTCTTCCACAGGCATCATACTCACCACCGTGACATGGACAGTGCCAGATTTTCTTTTCAGCTTCCCAGTTTGGAATACAACCAAGGTGTGTACAGATCCCAACAACTACTGTGTACTCACCTTTTATGGAGCGACCTTCACACTTACCCATATCTGGAGTTCTGTGAAGAACAAATACTGGCTTACCTCTCCAGTTAACAACTTTGATCTGACCAGGCTTTACTTTAGATAAATCAAAAGTAACTGTAGCTTGGGCTTTTACCTCTGGAAGAGGTTCCCATGTTTTATACATGGCGTATAAAACCCCAGCAGCCCCAACTGCAGCCCATCCTCCTATTGCGTATAGGAGGAAATCACGTCTGCTCATTTTTTCATCTGCCATTTTAAAACCTCCTATATTATTCCTGTAAATAGTAAGTTCTAACTTATTAGCATATATTAATTCTAATAAAATTTAAAGGGGAAATGTGATTTTTATCATAACTCATATTTCTGTTTAACAACCTCCCATAGAGCTATTGCTGTAGCTGATGAAACATTAAGGGATGTAACTTTCCCTCTCATAGGAATGGTAGCAATCAGGTCGGAAGCTTCCAAAACAGATTTTGATACTCCCTTTCCTTCAGAACCTACTACAACAGCAAGAGGAAAAGGGAATGATAGTTTATGAATAGGTTTTCCTCCTTTTTCTACGGAAACTACCCAGCCTCCTTTTTTCTTAAATTTTTCTAAAAATTGTCTTAGGCTTCCAACTTTAACAATAGGAAGATGAAATATTGCTCCTGTAGAGGCTTTAACAACAACTTCATTTATAGGAGAACTTCTCTCTCTAGGTACTACTATTCCATGAGCACCTAAAACCTCTGCTGTTCTAATGATATTACCTACATTTTGAGGATCAGTAATATGGTCTAAAATAACAGCAATCCCTTCCTGAGAAACTATGTGGTCTATAAAATCATTTTCATTCCAGTACTGAACAGGGCTTAGGAGAGCAACTACTCCTTGAGTTTTTTTTGTTCCAGCAAGTTCTTCTATTTTTCTTCTTGGAGCTTTCTGGACTTTAATCTTTTTCTTTTCAGCAAGTTTAAGAAGTTCTTTGGGAGCGTGGGAGTCATGAGCTACAAGGATTTTTTCAATACTACGGTTGGCTTTTAGAGCTTCTATTATAGGATTTCTTCCCCATATAACAAAGCTGTTTTCTTTTTTTTCCATTTAAACCTCTACAACTGTTTTATATCATCGACTTTCCAGTTTAGCACCTTACCTACTATAGACCAATACTCTTTTACCTGTATCTTAGTATCTGGATTTCCTGAAATAACTTTACCATTCTGATCAGTTATATAATTTACCATCTCAGCTTCTATTTCTGCTACGATAAGATTATTTCCATCTGGCAACTTTTCCCTGTGAATTATATCTATATTTTTTACATCAATATCTTTTATAACATTAACTAAGCCTTTCTGGGTTAAGTCTATCAGCTCCATCTCTAAATGATTATAAAGTTTCTCCGTTAAAAAGTTTTTGACAGTTATCAAATCTCCTTTTGACCACTCTTTTTGTAAATCAAGGTACATTTTTTTTATAACTTTCTTTAGATATTTTTCATTAAAAAAGTCTTCTTCGTTATTCTCTTTAGCTTGATTAGAACTTTTGGTTTGTAT
>JALWKR010000275.1 GCA_027081375.1 Persephonella sp. | reverse complement strand
ATAGTAAAATGAGAAAAAAAGTGCTATTTTTATCCTCAAGATTACCCTTTCCACTAATAAGTGGGGAAAGAGTAAAAAACTATAATCTTTTAAATGTGTTATCTAAGCATTTTAAAGTCCACTTTGTAAGTCTCACAGATGAGGATATTCCAAAGGATTTTTTTAACTGGGCACAGGAAAAAAATATATCCTACAGAATATTTAAAAAGCCAAAAATCTCTTATTTAAAAAATCTTCCTAAAGCAGTTTTTAACAGAGAACCTCTGCAGGTTAGCTATTTTTACTTTAAAGACGTACAAAGATATATAGACAGTATATATAAAGATTTTGATCTGCTCTTTCCAACACTAATAAGAACCGCAAAGTATGTATGGGAAAAAGATAAACCAAAAATAATAGATTTTGCTGATTCAATAGCTCAAAACTACCTAAAATCAAAAGAAAAAACAAAATCACCATTCTGGAAAATAGTTTATGAAATAGAAGGGAAAAGACTTTTAGAGTTTGAGAAAAAGTGTATAGAGCAGTTTGATAGAGCTTTTTTATTTAATATAGAAGAGGTTCAGTATTTTAACAGTCCTAAAGTCCAATGGATGCCTCATGGAGTTAAGGAAGAACTTTTAACATATAACAAAAACACAGATAAATATAAAAACTGGATAGTTTTCTTTGGAAAAATGGACTATCAGCCAAACGTAGATGCTGTCTTATGGTTTAAGGAACATGTTTTACCTTATGTAAATCCTGAGATTACATTTGCCATAGTTGGAGCTAGACCAACAGAAAAGATAAAAAAAATAGAAAATGAATTTGAGAATGTAAAAGTTTTTGGATTCGTTGATGATCCTTATGAGATGTTGAGAAATTCAATGGCTGTAGTTGCTCCTATGCAAACAGGAGGAGGAATTCAAAACAAAGTACTTGAAGCTATGGCTGTAGAAGGTTTAGTTATAACAACATCTTTATCAGCTAGACCTATAGTAGGAGCAAAAAACAAAGAGCATTTCTTAGTGGAAGATTCTCCTAAAGGCTTTGCTGAAACTATTAATAAGCTTTATGAAACAAAAAATAGATACGAAGATATAAGAAAAAAAGCTAGAGATTTTATTAAAAATAACTTTACATGGGAGATTTATGAGAAAAAGCTTTTAACGACAATAGAAAAAATCCTAAGGGGTAAGGAATGATAATAAGAAGTAAAGCACCTCTTAGATTGGGACTTGCAGGAGGGGGAACAGATGTTAGCCCGTATTCAGATTTATATGGAGGTGCTATTCTAAACGCCACAATAAGCATGTATGCTTATGCAACAATTGAACCAAGAACAGACGGAAAAATTGTTTTTAATTCTATAGATAGAAAAGAAACCATTGAATATCCATCAAAAGAGTTTTTAGAGATAGATGGAAATCTAGACTTATTAAAAGGAATCTATAACCGTGTCGTAAAAGATTTTACAAAAAAACCTTTATCCTTTACTTTATCAACTTATGTAGATGCTCCTCCAGGTTCTGGGCTTGGAAGTTCATCAACTTTAGTAGTTTCGGTTATAGGAGCCTTTACAGAATGGTTAAAACTACCTCTTGGTGAATATGATATTGCGCATCTCGCTTATGAAATAGAAAGAAAAGATTTAGGAATGGCTGGTGGGAAACAAGATCAGTACGCAGCAACCTTTGGTGGTTTTAACTTTATGGAGTTTTACGATAATGATAAAGTGATTGTAAACCCTCTTAGAATAAAACCAGAAATAATAAACGAACTTCAATTTAATATTTTACTTTACTATACAGGAACAAGTAGGCTTTCATCTAAGATTATTGAAGCTCAGGTACAGAACGTTAACAAGAAAAAAGAAAAATCAATTGAAGCTATGCATAAGTTAAAAGAACAGGCAATCTTAATGAAGGAAGCTGTGTTAAAAGGAGAGCTAAATAAAATAGGGGAAATCTTAGACTATGGCTGGAAATATAAAAAACAGATGGCAGAAGGTATTACAAACCCTGTTATAGACGAAATTTATGAAACAGCTAAAAAAGCAGGAGCTACAGGAGGAAAGATTTCAGGAGCTGGTGGTGGCGGTTTTATGATGTTTTACTGCCCTGAAAACACAAGATATAAAGTTATAGAAGCTCTGCAAAAATTTGGAGGAGAGTTTAGAAGATTTCAGTTTACTAAAAATGGATTGGAAACATGGAGCATAAAATGATAGTAAGTAAATTCAATAAGTATAGGTTACTGTATACTCAACCTAAATTTATATTTCTTAGGAAATACATACAAAAAACAAAAAGAGAAGATTTAAATCTACTTGATATAGGTTGTGGAAATAAAAGTCCATCAATAACAAAAAATCTTTTTCCCAAGATTAACTACTATGGATTAGAT
>JALWKR010000274.1 GCA_027081375.1 Persephonella sp. | reverse complement strand
CATTTGTAATAGAGACTACATTATCAGGTAAATATATAAAATCTTTAATTAAAGAAGCAAAATCAAAAGGTTTTCTCATTAAGCTTATATATATTTTCTTGAGTAATTCAGAAGAAAATGTATTAAGAGTGGAACAAAGAGTTATTCAAGGAGGCCATTATGTTCCATTAAAAGATATTATAAGGAGATACTATAGAAGTAAAAAAATGTTCATGGAAATAAAAGATTTTGTTGATAACTGGATTTTAATATTTAATGGAGAGGATGATTTTATTTTAGTTGCCGATAATCAAAACGTTTATCAGCCAGATTTATATAGATTATTTCAGGAGGATATAAAGGATGGATAAAACTACATTACAGGATATCCTAAAGATAGGAAAAGCAGCTGTAAAAAAAGCACAGGAAGAAAGCTTAAAAAAAGGTGTTCCTAATGTGTATTGCAAAAATAGAAAGTTTTATTTTAAATTACCTAATGGAAAGATAACGACAAAAGTACCTAAAGTGTACAAAGAAATTTTTAAAGCACTTAAATGAAAAAATTAGAAACAAAAAGGCCTGCCTGAAGGCAGGCTGTTCAAACAATACAGCTTTTTATTATCTTTGAGAAGTCTTTTATTGTTTCTATTACCTCAACAGATTTATTTAAAAGTTTATATCCTAGTTCAAGAGTTCTTTTTATATCGCCACTGTTATAAGCTTCATAAAGCTCAAGACCTATATTGTGAAACTCTTTGTGAGGCTTTTCCACTTTTTCAAACATTTTTTTTGCTTCTTCGCTCATGTCCTGAAAAATCTCTTCAACGTTTGAGCTGTATATCCATCTTCCTAAATGACATTCTCTATGACTTCCAGGTTTCCAATCCTTTTTACCTAGGATAGAATCAACCATATTGTTAATATAAAGAGAATGATCAATGATTTTCTGGAGAATATCTATGTAACGATAGAAATATTTGTCCTGAATAATTCTCTCTGAATTTTTAATCATATTCCATATTTCAGCTAGCATTTCTGTTGATTTTACAATAGAACTGTTTATTCTCTCTATAGACTGAGAAATCATTTCAAACTCTTTTTCAAAATAATTAACATTGTTTTTTATACTACTTTCTATATCTTTGACTACTTCTGCACTTCCATCAACTATTGTTATTAAAGACTCTACAAGATGTTTAATTTCCTCTGCACTTTGGCTTGTTCTATCAGCAAGCTTCCTAATTTCCTCAGCAACAACAGAAAAACCTTTTCCATGCTCTCCAACTCTTGCAGCTTCAATAGAAGCATTTAAAGCAAGTAGATTTGTCTGATTTGTTATATTTTGAATAAGCTCAAGGATACTTTTTGTGTCTTCAACCCTTTGTTTTGTGTTTTTTGTGATGTCATTTAACTTTTCAAACTTTTCTGTTTCAGATATGAGACTTTTTAAAGTTTTTTTAAACTCATTATTTACATAAAGAGAAATCATAGCACTTTCAAATTTTATACTATACATATTAAAGAATATATAAGCAATGTATTCAACTAAACTACATAGAACTTTATTAATTAGTTCAGGAAGAATGTGATCTCTATAAAGAGATACAATCACAAATGATTCATTCCCTATAAAAACCTTTTTTGAAGAAATTTTTATATTGCTTATATTTCCAATATTTATAATCTTATCCTGAACTCCTTCCATAATATCTGGTTCTATATTTATCAGCTCTTTAGAAGAAGCTATGCCTGACGTATAAAGTATTTTAGATGCTTCATCATTTATAAAGTATTCGTTTAGCTGATTATCTAGTACTACAATTCCAAAAGGGACTTCCTTTAAAAAAGATTTAAACTTGGTTAGCTCTTGCTCTGTTTGAGCTTCTAAATTTCTGGTTTGGATATGTGGTGATTTTGTAAGCTGGGAATTGTTATTTTCAGATATGTTTTTTTTAAAAAAGGTGAACATTTTCACTCTCCCTTAATAATCATTTATTTTTATTATCGTAAAGGTATACAATATCTTTTATGTTAACAGATTTAAATGAGATTTTTTATACATTAAAAAGACATTATCAGGTTGAAAACTGGTGGCCTATTTATGATGGAAAAGAACCTTTTACAGAAATATCTGTAGGAGCAATTTTAACACAAAATACAAACTGGAATAATGTTGAAAAAGCTTTAAGAAACCTTATATCAGAAAGGTTATTAACCTTAAAAGCTCTAAAAGAAGTAGATAAAAATAAACTTGAATATTTAATAAAACCTGCAGGTTTCTACAAAAGAAAGGCTAAAACTATAAAGGAATTTGTCAATAGAGTAATAGACATTGATAAAGAGAAAATAGATAGAGAAACTTTGCTTTCTATAAAAGGTATTGGAAAAGAAACAGCAGACAGTATTCTTTTGTA
>JALWKR010000273.1 GCA_027081375.1 Persephonella sp. | reverse complement strand
TTGTCTGACTGAAAGTAAGTGATGTCAAAATTATAGAAAAATCTTGAACCAAAGAGATTTCTATGGGTTTCGTTTAAAGTGATAGTTGTAATGTCTGTAGTGAGCTTTCCAGAAAAACCTAAGACAGCCATTTTCATAGAGAAGTCACCTTTCCCAAACTGAATATCTACAGCTTTAGAACCTGTTAGAAGAAGAAAAACAGATAAGAAAACTATTGAAAAATAACGTCTCAACTGCACCTCAATCCTCCTTATTTTTATATTTTTATATTCGCATATTAGAATAAAACAACAAATGCAAAAAGTAAAGGTTTTATTTGCGTTTTAGAAATAAATGAATTACTTTTTCAATATGGAGAAAAATATTGTTCAGCTGTTTGAGCTTTATCCTCTTGAGTATGACTTTTCTGTTTTTTTATATATTGGAATTTTTATTGTTGCTTTTTTTGTTTTAGGATTTGTGAGCTACAGACTATTATCAAAGATTAAACTGCCGTCTACAAAAAAACAGATAGGTATAGACCTTAATAACCCAAAAGAAACAGCGTATATCATCACTTTTATGACGTACAAATATGATACCCCTTATAATCAGGAACTTATAAAAAGACTTGAGCAATATAAGTATAGAAAAAAGGTAGAACCTTTAGATGAAGAAACAAAGGAGCTTATAAAGAAATTTTTAGAGTATGTGAGAAATGTTTGAGATAAAGTATCTGTATTTTGCAATTTTTGGAATTGCTACTTTTTTGTGTGTGATTTTGTGTTCTATTTTTTATAAAAGTTCAAAGGTTATTTTATTTCCCCATATAGAGCTTTTTGAAAAGCCTCTCAGGTTTATAACAAGGTTTATTCCCTACTCTGTTTTACTGCTAATATTCCTTCTCACTATTATCGCAGTTCATCCTTACAAAACAAAAGATATATTCTCAGAAAAAAAGGTATATAACATTGTTGTCTGTCTTGATGTAAGTAATTCAATGAAAGAGAAAGACAAGCTTAAAATAGCTAAAAAAGTTCTTAAAGATTTTGTTTTGAAGAGGGATAGTGAGGATAGGATTGGCATAGTTGTTTTTGATAATGTTCCTTTTAAGCTTGTCCCTTTGACAGAAAACAGGGAAAAGATATTAAAACTTATACCAAAGATTAAGCCTGCTATGGTTGATATTGGTGGAACGTCTATGTATGACGCCCTTATGGAAACTTTAAGTATGTTTAATCCCCAATGGAAAAATAAGGTTGTTATTTTGCTTTCTGATGGTGGAGATATAGACAGTAAACACACTTTAGATGATGTGATAGCTTATAACAAAGTAGTAAAGGCAAAAATATACACAATAGGAATAAGCAGTGGTATTCACTCTTATAACCTTGAGAGGTTGTCTTCTTCATCAGGAGGAAAGGCATTTTTCATAACAAGAGAGTACAAAACTGCTTTGAAGAATATATTTGATACTATAAACCACCTTGAACCGTCTTTTATAAAAGAGGCAGGTTATAAGATAGAAGAGCCTGTAGATTTTTATATAAAAGTAGCTGCTTTGTTAGTGAGTTTTTTTATCCTTGGAAAAATAACATTTAGAGTTTTAAAAAATGAGAAAAATCCTGCTTAGTCTTCTTTTAATAGGATTTGCCTTTGGTTTAGATATTGATTATGGATTTTTAAAGCTAAAAGTTGTTCAGATATATCCAGCAAAAGAAAATCTGTATGAAAGAGAGCCTATTTTTATCAGGTTTGATGTATACATAGAAAAAAACGAAACAGCTTTAAAAAAAGAGGTTTTACTTGACTATCTTAGAATAAGTCCCCTTGAAAAAAATATCATAAAATTCCAGCAAAAATATGAAATACACCCAGATGAGAAAAAACTAAAGGTAAAAAATCTTCTTTATATGAAAGCAGGTTTTACAGAATTTCCATTTGAGCTTGTTTTTGATACAAACAGAATGAAAGGTCTTTTAGAAGAAGATGTCCTAAAAAAGCTTTCTCAAACGTTTCTTCTAAAAAGCCAAAAAGAATACCAGATAAAAAAATCTCCTTTGTTCTTTGTAGGAGATTTTGATATAAAGCCAGAGCTAATAGATGAAGGGGGAGTAGCAACCCTTTTAATAAAAATAAAAGGAAAAGGTTTCCCTGCTGTTCCAGACTACACCCTTTCTGTTAGGAACGGTTCTGCAAAAAAGATATCCACAAGACTAAAAAACAAAATGGGATACATCACAGCTGTTCAAAAGTTCAAAATCGTTTATATGGATGAGCTTAAGGTTTTGCCTATAAAACTAAGATACTTTGATCCGTTTCATGAAAAGGTAGTAGAAAAGAAGACAAAACCTCTTGAGATAAAACCTGTTGAAAGTGGAGAAAAAATTCCAGTGGAGAAACTTCCACCTGAAAAGAGAGTAG
>JALWKR010000272.1 GCA_027081375.1 Persephonella sp. | reverse complement strand
GAACTTACATCCTGCGACACAAACATTTGTATAGTTTACATTTCTATCAACTACAAATGTAACTACATTATCAGGGTGTTTTTTTCTTCTAACAAAATCTGCTAGTCTTCCTAAAGTTAATAAATCTCCTTCATTTAAAAGGTATAAAGCATCTTCTTCTGATATCCTTTTTCCTGAAATAATATCATCTATAACAGAGTTTTTTATCTGCTGCATATTTTATCTCCT
The DNA here is from genome assembly GCA_027081375.1 of Persephonella sp. Classification (GTDB taxonomy): domain Bacteria; phylum Aquificota; class Aquificia; order Aquificales; family Hydrogenothermaceae; genus JAADDV01. The sequence continues at coordinate 2,180 of JALWKR010000272.1, read as the reverse complement.
TATAACCTTTTCTAAGTCTTCGAAAAAGTTTGGATATGATATAAAAGCACAGTCAGCATTCTTTATTGTAATACCTTCTTCTGAGATAAGACCTAAAACTGCAAATCCCATAGCTATTCTATGATCATTGTAACTATCTATAACTCCACCTTTTATTTTTTGCTTTCCTCTTACTATAAGTCCATCTTCTAGCTCTTCAACTTTTACTCCAACTCTTCTAAGATTTTCAACAACAGCTTTTATTCTGTCACTTTCTTTAACCCTAAGTTCCTCTGCTCCTGTTATAACTGTTTCTCCTTCTGCTTGTGTGGCTACAAGAGCTAGTAAAGGTACTTCATCAACCATAGATGGAATATCTTCTTTTGTTATTTTTATCCCTTTCATATCAGGAGAGTATTTAACTAAAACATCTGCTATTTTTTCTCCAACCTTTTCCCTTTCTTCTAAATATAAAACCTCAACTCCCATCTCTCTAAGCTTCCTAAAGAAACCATCTCTTGTTGGATTTACTAAAACATCTTTTAAAAGTATCTCTGAGTCTGGAACTATTGCAGCAGCTGCAGCGAAAAAAGCTGCTGAAGAAGGGTCTGCTGGGACATCTATCTCAACAGGAGATAACTCTTTTTTCCCTGTTATACAGACCTTATACTCTTGATTTTCTTCTACTGTAATATCTGCACCCATTCCAAGAAGCATCTTTTCTGTATGGTCTCTAGATTTTACTTTTTCTATTACGCATGTTTTATCTTCTGTTAAAAGTCCAGCTAAAAGTAATGCTGACTTTACCTGAGCAGATGATTTTTTATTAAAAAACTCTATTCCTGAAAGCTCATTTCCTCTTATACTTAAAGGAAGAAGATTTCCATTATCTCTTCCGTCTATTCTTGCATTCATCTCTCTTAAAGGATATGTAACTCTCCCCATAGGTCTTTTTCTTAAACTGCTGTCTCCTGTAAGAGCAGAGAAAAACTTTTGTCCTGCCAAGACCCCTAGCGTTAATCTTGTTGTAGTTCCAGAATTTCCCATATCAAGAATATCTTCTGGTTCTTTAAATCCAAAAAGATTAACTCCTTCTACAGTAATAACACCGTTTTTCTCGTGTATGCTAACTCCTAAGCTCCTGTATACACTCATTGTTGTTAGTGTATCTCCAGCTACAAGAAAGTTTTTAACCTCACTTTTTCCTTTAGCTAGAGATGTAAGGATTATAGATCTGTGAGATATTGATTTATCAGATGGAACTCTTAATTCACCTAAAACCTGTTTTGCTTTAGTAATTGTAATATCCATTTAAGCACCTTCTATAAGTAATTTGTAGATAATATATAAAATACCAATTATATTGAGAATTATTAAAGAGATAACAACAATAAAATCTGAACTTACTCCTGTTTTTCCTGGAAGAATATCAGGATTAAGAGTGTATTTTGCAGCTTCAACATGTTTCCCTTTTATATCTGTGGAATTTTCAAGGTAAGCTGCCATTAAAGATCTAGAAGCTAATGTGTTTATAATACGTGGGACTCCCTGAGAGTATTTGTATATCTTTGATAAGGCTCTATCTGTAAAATGAATCTTTTCACCACCAGCTTTTTTTATGTGGTGAAGTATGTATCCCTTTGTTTCTTCTTCTGTTAAAGGTTCAAGAAAGACTTTACTTGTTATCCTTTGATTAAGCTGTCTAAGTTGGGGTAAAGAAAGTTTATTTTCTAATTCTGGTTGCCCTATAAGGATAATTTGAACAAGTTTTTCTTTATCTGTTTCAAGATTTGAAAGGGTTCTTAACTCTTCAATAGTATCAATAGGCATATTTTGGGCTTCATCAACAATAATAAGTATTTTCTTTCCTTTTTTTACATTTTCTAATAAAAACTTTTGAAATTTTTTTATTAATTCATTTTTAGTAACTTCCTTTAGCGAAATATCCTCAATTTCTAATTCGTCAAATATTGTTTTTAAAAACTCTTCTGGTGTAAGGTTTGGTGTTAGTACCACTGCATATAAAAATTTTTCGTTATCTAAATCTGTTAGAAATTTTCTTATTACTGTTGTTTTTCCTGTTCCTGGTTCACCAATAATTACACAAAAGCCTTCACCATGCTCTATAACATAATCAAGAAGATTAAGGGCAAACCTATGGGTTTTTGCAGGATAGAAATAAGTAGGATCAGGAATTATTC
>JALWKR010000271.1 GCA_027081375.1 Persephonella sp. | reverse complement strand
TTACAAATGTTGCTATAAAAGTGGAAGACACTGAAAATCCTGAAGCATTTCTTGTTATGGGAAGAGGGGAACTCCAGCTTTCTATCCTTGCTGAGATGATGAGAAGAGAAGGGTATGAGTTTCAGGTTTCAAAACCAGAGGTTATAACAAAAGAAATAGACGGTGTTAAGCATGAGCCTGTTGAGAGGGTTCTAATAGATATCCCTGAGGAATTTGTTGGAACAGTTACAGAAAAGCTTGGTTCAAGAAAAGGGAAAATGATAAATATGATTAACCACGGAAGTGGTAGAGTAAGACTTGAGTTTTTAGTTCCATCAAGGGGTCTAATAGGATACCGTTCTGAGTTTAAAACAGACACAAGAGGTGAAGGCTTAATAAACACTATTTTTGAAGGCTGGGAGCCCTGGTTTGGAGATATCAAAACAAGACAAAATGGAGCCCTTGTTGCAGATAGAAAAGGTGTAGCTACTCCTTATGCTATATTCGGTCTTCAAGACAGAGGAATATTCTTTATTCCTCCAGGAACAGAAGTTTACGAGGGAATGGTAATAGGGGAGCATAACAGAGATAAAGACCTCTGGGTAAATATAACAAGGGAGAAAAAACTTACAAACGTTAGAGCTGCTGCAAATGATGAAAATATAAAAGTTACTCCCCATAAAGAGATGGATTTTGAAAAAGCTATGGAATGGATAGCTGAAGATGAACTTATAGAAGTTACACCAGATGCCATTAGAATAAGAAAGAAGAACTTAAAGAAACCTTAAAATCAAAGTGGTTGGCAGAGCCAGCCACTTTTAAAATTCAACATCTACTTTGTTTTTTCCTTCTCTTTTAGCTTTATACAGAGCTTTATCTGCTCTATCTAGAATAGATTTAACAGTATCTCCCATTTTTACCTGAGTAACTCCAAAGGATGCTGTGACCTTTATAGAAGTTCCATCTTCAAGTTTTACCTCTCTATTTTCTATGATCTTTCTTAATCTCTCTGCTATTTTTTTAGCATCCTCAATCTCAACCCCAGGAAGTAAAATACAAAACTCTTCTCCACCTATTCTTCCAACAATTGTGTTAGCTCTTAGATAGAATTTAAAGATAGAAGCTATCTCTTTTAAAACCAAGTCTCCAGCTAGATGTCCGTATGTATCGTTTATCTTTTTGAAATCATCAATATCAACAAATATTAGAGAGAAAGGATAATTTTTCCTGTGAAAATCTCTAATAGCATCTTCAACGGCTCTTTCAAATCTTTTTCTATTGACTAAACCAGTAAGAAAATCAAAACTAGCTTCTGCTTTTGCTACAGAAAGCTCTTTTTGAAGTCTTTTAATTTCTTCGTGATATTTCTCAACTTCCTTTTTTAAGGTAAGATTTTGTTTTTTAAGTTCACTAATTTCTTCCAATACTTTATTAACAGCCATTGTCAAATCTTTATAAGATATAAATCTAGTACGTTCCAGCTCTCTCGTATGGTTGTCTATACTTTTTTGATGAGTGTTTATATTTTCAACTAAATCCATAAGTATCATGTCTAACTTCTCCGCAATATTTGTTAATTTTTCAGCAAGTTCATCATCTTTTTCTTCAGTTACTTCAACAATATCTTCATCAAACACTTGTTTATAAAAACCTATTATTTCTAGGTCTGTTAAATTTTTCCCTGTCTCAGAAAGATGACAAAAGATTAAAAACCATCTTTCGTAGTTCTTTGGGAGAGGGGGAATATTAAACTTAATGAGAAAACTAAGTTCTTTACGAACTATATCCATTAGCTTTTTTATTTCTTCCTGAGAAAGTTTACTTTTTTTCTTTACTTCCTCATAAAAATGACAGGTTAATTTAGCCATTTTAAACCTTAATAATTTAATTATCTTTTTAATAACAAGTATTATTAAATATCGGTAGAAATTCTTAATTTATTAGCTTATTTGCTTACATAAATGAAAAGCTCTAAAATGTAAACTGTTATTTTATGTTTACTTTTCGGAGGAAAATAATGAGTATAAAATTTGGAACAGATGGTTGGAGGGCTGTTGTTGCAAAGGATTTTACTTTTGATAATGTTGCTAAAGTTGCTCAGGCACACGCAGATCATCTAAAAGCAAATAATGGAAAGAAAGTAGTAGTTGGATACGATCCAAGGTTTATGTCAGAGGATTTTGCTTCAGTTGTTGCGGAGGTTTTTGTAAGTAATGGTTTTGAGGTTGTTTTATCTTCAGGAATATGTTCTACTCCAGCTCTATCTCTTATGGCAAAAGAACTAAATGCAGACGAAGGAATAATGATAACAGCTTCTCATAATACATATAAATACAACGGATACAAAATAAAAGGTGGATATGGAGGACCTGCAACGCCAGAAATAATTGCTGATGTAGAAAAAAGAATAGGCAACACTGAACCTAAAACAGGTATTACAA
>JALWKR010000270.1 GCA_027081375.1 Persephonella sp. | reverse complement strand
TATTAAGATTTTTAAGCATAAGGTCAACAATCTGTAGCAGTTCTTTCTTAAGAAGTGGCTTAAATACAAGAATATCGTCTAGTCTGTTTAAAAACTCTGGTCTAAAGTAATGTTTAACTTCCTCAAGTACTTTTTCTTTAGCTAATTCAAACTCTTTTTCCACAACATCTTCAGGAGCATCAAACGGTATTACTGTAAGGTACTGACTACCAATGTTAGAAGTCATTATGATAATTGTATTTCTAAAGTTTACAGTTCTACCTTTTGAGTCTGTAAGTCTTCCATCATCAAGTACCTGTAAGAATAAATCAAATACTCTTGGGTGAGCTTTTTCTATCTCGTCTAAAAGGATTACAGAATAAGGTTTTCTTCTAACTGCTTCTGTAAGTTTTCCACCTTCTTCATATCCTACGTATCCTGGAGGTGCACCAATAAGTTTTGCTACAGAGTGTTCTTCTTTAAACTCAGACATATCAAGTCTAATAAGAGCATCTTCATCACCAAAGAGAACCTCTGCAAGAGCTTTTGCTGTTTCTGTCTTACCTACTCCTGTTGGTCCTAGGAACATAAATGAAGCCTGTGGTTTTCTTGGATCAGAAAGCCCAGCTCTAGCTCTTCTTATAGCCTCTGCAACAGTTTTTATAACATGTTCTTGGTCAACAACTCTTTTATGGAGTTCTTCTTCAAGTCTTAAAAGTCTTTCCATTTCTTCTTCTTTTAGCTTAGATAAAGGTATACCTGTCCAGTCAGAAACAACTTCAGCTACATCATCTTCAGTAACAACAGTTTTTTCTGCAATTTTATGTTCTAACTCTTTTATTTCTTTTTCAATTTTAGCTTTTTCAATTTTTAGCTCAGCTTCTTTTTCATAATCTCCAGCTTCAGCTGCTTTTTCAATTTGTTCTTCAATTTCTTCAAGTTTCTTTCTAAGAGCTTCAAGTTTTACATGTTCACTGTCAGACTTTTCTTTTAGCTCTTTAAGTTGTTTTTCAAGCTTAGCTTTCTCTATCTTTAGCTGAGCTTCTTTTTCATAATCTCCATCTAAAGAAGCCTGAACTATCTGCTCTTCAAGAAGTTTTATCTTTCTTTCAAGCTCAATAACTTCTGGTGGAGAGTAAACAAGCTTTAGTTTCTTTCTTGCACAAGCCTGATCTAAAGCATCAATTGCTTTATCAGGGAGTTTTCTATCTGTAACATATCTGTCAGTTAATTTCGCTGCAGCTACAATAGCACTATCATCTATTTTTACACCGTGGTGTTTTTCAAGTTTTGGTCTTAAAGCTTTAAGAATTTCTATTGTAGTTTCAACGTCAGGTTCTTCTACATAAACAGGCTGGAATCTTCTTTCTAGTGCAGGGTCTTTTTCAATATACTTTCTGTATTCATCAATTGTTGTAGCACCTATAACTCTAAGCTCTCCTCTAGCTAAAGCAGGTTTTAATAGGTTTCCTGCATCAGTTGCTCCTTCAGCAGCACCTGCTCCAACAATTGTGTGAATTTCGTCAATAAAAAGAATAATATTTCCATCCTTTTTAACCTCATCAATAAGACTTTTAAGTCTTTCTTCAAACTCTCCTCTATACTTAGTTCCTGCAAGGAGAGCTCCCATATCTAAAGCTAAAATTCTTTTATCAAAAAGTTCCTCAGGAACTTCTTTGTTTACAATTTTTTGAGCAAGGCCTTCAACAATAGCAGTTTTACCAACCCCTGCTTCACCAACTAGTACAGGGTTGTTTTTACTTCTTCTAAGTAAAACCTCAATAACCTGTTGAATTTCCTTTTCTCTACCTATAACAGGATCTAACTTACCTTCTTTAGCAAGTTCAGTTAGATCAACTGTAAATCTTTCAAGGGCTGATTTTTCCTCTTCAGCCATTTCTTGTTGAATATTTTCTCCATTCATTTTTTCCTTTCCTCCTGTTAGTATTTGTTCTAAAATTTTTCCAGCAATAGTATCTTTAGCCTCTATTAAAGCAGTTGCAATATATAGAGGTTTAACAAGGGTTTCTCCTTTTTCTAAAGCTTTCTTTTCAGCTTCTTCTAAAACTTTTACTAGCTTAGAAGCGTAAACTTTTCCACTTTTTGTTCCTAAAACTTCTTCGGCTATTTTAACAATAACCCTGTCAGGAGATATTCCTAAATCAGATACCTGTTTAACAAAATCGGAATTCTCTATTATTTTATATAAAATAGCTGATAAGCCTATTTCTCCACTTAAAAACTTATCAGCTGTTTCTTCATCCATAACTTGAAGTAAAGAAGTTTTTATCTGTGTAAGCTGTCCTTTTAATTCCCTTTCGTACCTGTTTAACCTATCGTATTCAAGCCTAGCTGAACTTCCAAATCCTCCCCAGAAAGAGCTTTCCTCATATCTTAGTTCCTGCTCTAACTGTTTTTTTGCAGAAGCTATTTTCTTTAACTCCTGCTGTATTTGAAGAATATTGTTTCTTACAGTCCCAAGTTGATTTTGTAAATTTTTTAGGTAATCAACATACTCTCTAACAGATTTATCAATCTGAGAATACAGATCATTTAAATACTCATTTATTTTTTGAACCAGATCTTTTGTATCAATTCCTCTTTTTTCTAAAACCTTAACAATAGGACTATCTTTTTTGCTTATTAAGGCAAGCAATAGATGATCTGTATCTACAAGTCTGTCTCCTCTTTGCTGAGCAATTTTCTTTGCACTCTCTAGATACTCCTTGGACCGACTATCAAGTAGATTTTCGCTAAACATTTCTCTAATCCTCCTAATTTTAGTTTTATTATATCAAATTTTTTTATAAATTTGATATTAAATATAATTCCTAAAATTTGATAATGCAATACTAAAGATTTTGTTATAACTGTAAAACAGATTTACATTAATAAAGGTGAAGGGTTATTGAACTTTAATCAAGTGAAAAATTATAATTTTGTAAAAACTTTTTACATATTTTGGGGGAGAGATGCTACTACTTTCTGAAATTTCCTATAGAGAATATTTTGATTTGTTTATCCATATTTTAACAAAAGGAAAAAAAGACAATACTTATAAATTTGCACTAGCAAAATTTTTGCTTGACTTTTCAATAAAACAAGAAATTATAGAAGATAAACAGATAACATTTTATGAAATAGCGTCTGCCTTTTTAAAATATTATTGGTATCAAGAATATAAATATAGAATAAAACAGGATTTTAAAACAAAAAAACAACCTGTGGTTATAAGCATTCTTCATAAATACTGCGGAAAAGGATATATTCACTTATCCTTTGATAATTATTTTTCTGATAAAAAAGAAATTAAAGAAAAAATAGTTGAAGAGATTGAAAAGAAAGCGCTAAATGATGTTATTCCTAGATTTCAACCTGAGGATATGCAAATTTTTTATAAACATTTTTTTACAAAAACTAGTAATGGGAAATTTAAAAGACTTGATCATAAAATTATTCTTTATAAAGAAGCCGTAAAATTTTTTAAAGATCATTTTTATATCTTAAACAAAGCTCTAATTTTAGAATGGGCAAAGTTTTTGGAAAAAATAAACTTTACTCCTCAGCTTATATCAAAAATTGAGTATTTAGGCAAGGAAAAGACAAGAAAATCATTAAGAAAGTTCTTAAGAATATTGTCAGAAATAGATGGTGGAAGATGTTTCTATTGTGGGAGAAAATTGAAGGATAAAGATACTCATATAGACCATTTTATTCCATGGAGTTATATATTTGAAGATGAATTATGGAATCTTGTTTTAAGTTGTTCTAGCTGCAACCTAAAAAAGTCTAACTTTTTACCTCCTGAACTCTGTTTAGATAAAATAGAAAAGAGAAATAAAAAACTTGATATTGGAAAAGTTTTTGATATAAAAGATTTATATTACAATGCAAAAAAAGCAGGATTTTTAGTTTCTAATGATATTTCCTGTTATATAAAATAAAAAAGCCTCTGAATTAGGCTTCAGAGGCTACTTGTGCATCAACCTGTTTTGGTTGTTTAAGTTCTGGTTCTTTTATTTTTTGTTCTTCTCTTCTTAGAGTAATAAACTGATCGTTTAGTTTCTGTATTAGAGTTTTTGATCTTTCAACTAATCTATCAAAACGTTTTCTAAGTCTTTTACTGCTTAATCCTAATCCTGCTAGAAGGTAAGGCTTATACCATTTTGTTTGTTTTAGGAAAGCTTTTTTAACATATACATTTTCTATCTTCTTAGCCATAAAGTTTGCAATTAATGATCTTACTCTAAAGTGAGCTGCAAAGAATAATACCGCTGCTAATCCCCAGATTCCATATTTTAACTCAGGAGTTTCAACAAATGTTGAGGCATAGTATCCAGCTCCACCAAATATAGCAAGCATTAATATGTCTGAAATAAGAACATTTGTTTTATATTTATTTAGGTACTCTTTCAACTCAGGAATGTATTCTTGAAGCTCTTTTACCTTTGTTTCTACATTTTTAACAATTCTGTAAGCTCTATCGATAGTTACTTTATCCATTTTGTAGATAATTTCAGCCAAATCTTCATCTTTTTTCTGTTTGTATCTTTGTTCAACCTCTGGGTCATCAAATTTAGCCAACGATTCATTGTATATAGCATAGAACTTTCCACTAACAATTCCTTTTTGAGATAAAGCTCTCTGCCATGCTCCTATTATATCTTCTAGGTTATCTTCCTTTGCACAAGTGTCTATCTGGTTAAGAACATATAAAACTTTATCTGAGTCAGCATGTTTTTTTGCAACTTCAACAAGATGGTTTAATGTATCTCTCATTGCTCCAGGTTCTGGATGTCTTGCATCAAAGAATATTAAAACAAGGTCTGATAGGTCAATAATATGTCTTGTTATTCTAAGAACTGCATCCCTTTGAAAGTCTGCATCAAATCCTGGAGAGTCAATAAGAACTTTTCCTTTTATTCTTTCACTGTTTACAGCTTTCAGCTGTAGGTATTTGTTAATATTTTTCTCTTCAGGGTCAATTTTTTCTATCTCTTTTGAGATGTTGTAAAATGGAAATCTAGGGTCTGCGTCTAATGCAACTCCTGGAAGAGTTGTAACTTCTTCATTTTTTGAGTAGCATATTACTGTAAACTTATCGTCTACAGCCTGATTTCCAGTATCCTGAACCTTTTTACCTAAAAACTCATTGATAAAACTAGATTTTCCTGCACTAAATGTTCCAAGAATTGAGATAAGAGGCCACCATGAGATAAACTCAGTGTACGTTTGGTTTTTGTCTAAAAAGCCTATCTTTCTTGCAATGTTGTCAAGTTCCCTGTATTCATCAACTACTTCAACTAATACAGGGTTTTCTTCTGAAAGGTGTTCTTTTAATTTTTTGTAACGCTCTTGTGGTGTCATCTGTTCCCTTCTATTAGTTTATTTTTAATGTGAATAATATATAAAATTTTTCATAGACTTACAATATCTATAATCCCTTTTATAAAATTTTCAATAAGATGGGGAAGAGCTTCTTCCCCTCTATTTATTTAAAAGTTTTAACGTTTCTTCTGCTACATGCTCAGGTGTAAATCCAAATTTTTCCATTAAAACATTTCCTGGAGCTGAAGCCCCAAATCTGTTCATTCCGATAACTACTCCGTTCTCTCCTACTATCTCCTTCCATCCTAGAGAAGAACCTGCCTCTACAGCTACTTTAGGAATATCTGATGGAATAACAGATTTTCTATACTCTTTTGACTGCTTAAAGAAAAGCTCCCATGAAGGCATTGAGACTACTCTTGCTTTTACACCTTTTTCTTCAAGTAGCTTTTTAGCTTCAAGACATACATGAACTTCTGAACCTGTTCCTATTAAAACAACATCAGGATTTTCAACATCCTCAAGGATATAGGCTCCCTTTTTTACACCTTCTTTTATTGGATACTTTTCAGGATCTAGTACAGGAACATTTTGTCTCGTTAAAACAAGCATTACTGGAGATTTTTCTTCTATTGCTATCTTCCATGCTTCAACAGTCTCATTTGCATCTGCAGGTCTTATAACTGTTATATCTGGCATAACTCTAAAGCTCATAAGATGCTCTATTGGCTGGTGAGTTGGTCCATCTTCTCCAACACCGATACTGTCGTGGGTATATACAAATATGGAGTGAGTTTTCATTAATGCTGCAAGTCTTACAGATGCTCTCATATAGTCTGAGAAAACAAAGAAAGTAGCTCCAAAAGGTATTACTCCACCGTGGAGAGCCATTCCGTTAACAGCAGCTCCCATAGCATGCTCTCTTATTCCAAAATGGATATTTCTTCCATCTGGAGTATCACAATAAAAGTCTCCTTTTCCTTTCATCACAACCTTGTTGGAAGATGCAAGATCTGCTGAACCACCAATAAAGTTTGGAAGTTTATCTGCAAGAGCGTTTATTGTTTCTCCTGAAGCTGAGCGAGTTGCTATCTTTTTAGATGTATCTGTAAATACAGGTAGACTTTCTTTCCATCCTTCAGGAAGTTCTCCATTTACAAACATTTCAAACTCTTTGGCAAGTTCAGGGTATGCTTTCTTATACTCCTGGAACATTTTGTTCCACTCTTCTTCTAGCTTTTTTCCTTTTTCTACAGCCTTTCTGCAGTGGTTTAAAGCTTCTTCTGGAATATAAAATCTTTTATCCTCAGGAAAACCTAAAGCTCTTTTTGTTTCTCTTTCCTCTTCTTCTGAAAGGGGAGCACCGTGAACAGCAGGATTATCCTGTTTAGGAGAGTGCCACCCTATATGAGTTCTTATTCTTATTAATGATGGTCTTTCTTTTTCATCCTGGGCTGCTTTAATAGCCCCGTATATTGCATCTAAGTCCTCTCCATCTGGAACAGTTATAACATGCCAGCCGTGAGCTTTAAATCTAAGTTCAATATCCTCATTCCAGGCTATATCCGTAGTTCCATCTATTGTTATATGATTGTCATCATAAAGGTATATAAGTTTTCCTAACTTTAATCTTCCTGCTAATGCAGCAGCTTCAGAGGATATTCCTTCCATTAAATCTCCGTCTGAAACAATTGCATATGTGTAGTGATCAACAATATTAAAACCTTCTCTGTTAAAGTAGTTAGCTAAAAAGCACTCAGCTATTGCCATTCCAACGCCCATTCCAAATCCCTGTCCTAGTGGACCTGTTGTAGCTTCAACTCCAGGAGTTAAACCATATTCTGGATGCCCAGGAGTTTTGCTTCCCCACTGTCTAAACCTTTTTAACTCTTCTAAAGGAAGGTCATATCCGTAAAGGTATAAAAGTGAGTAGAGCATAGCTGAAGCGTGTCCTGCTGAAAGAATAAATCTGTCTCTGTTAAACCATTTTGGATTTTTTGGGCTGTGTTTTAAAAACTTATCCCATAAAACATAAGCCATTGGAGAAGCACCTAAAGGCATTCCAGGGTGTCCTGATTTTGCAGTTTGGATCTGATCTAGGGAGAGAACTCTAATAGTGTTAATGCATAGATTGTCTATATTTGTCATAGATTTTTCACCTCTTGGAAAATTTTTATTAGAAAAATATTATTATACTAGGATTACTAATACTGGTTTAGGAAAAAATGAGATATAAAAGTATTGTTGTGCAGCCTTACGATAAGGATTTTTCAGAAATAAAGCTTCCTCTAAGGGAAAGGTTAGAGAGTATATTTTATCTTCCTATAGTTTGGAAGATGCCAAAAAAAATGCCTACTTCAGCATATAATCCTGAAAGAAATCAGTTTTTAGGTAGCTACTTTTTAAGAGATTTACTTAGTGAGAAAGGTACTGGAGATATTGTTCTTGGCATTGTTCCCTATGATTTGTATGAACCTGATTTAAATTTTGTATTTGGAGTAGCTTCTCCTTACACAAAAACAGCTGTTATCTCTACATACAGACTTCACAACAGTTTTTATGGTCTTCCTGAAGAGTATTCTGTTTTCTTAGACAGAACAACAAAAGAAGCTGTTCACGAAATTGGACATACTCTTGGTTTAGGACACTGCCCAAATCCTGAGTGTGTTATGCACTTTTCAAACTCTATATATGACACAGACAGGAAAAGCTACTATTTTTGCCCAGTCTGTTATGAGAAGGTAAAGAGAGAACTTGGAATAAAATAAAGGAGGGTAGAAATGAGAGTATATCAGCCAGTGGCAGTTTTATTTCTACATGCATTTCCATTAAACAAAGAGATGTACAAGTATCAGTTTGAGGCATTTGAAAAAGAAGGAATTCCTTATGTGGCAGTAGACTATCCAGGTTTTGGTGAAGAGAGAAACTGGCCTTCAGATTATTCTATATCCCAGCTTACAGATTATATAGTGGGAAAATTAAATGGCTTAGGTATCAAAAGGGTTATTCCTGTTGGAGACAGTATGGGTGGATACATAATGTTTGAACTCTGGAGAAGGTATAGGGAGCTAATATCTGGATTTATCTTTGTAGCAACAAGAGCTGAAGCTGATACAGAGGAAGCAAAAAAGGCAAGATTTGCCACTATAGAAAGAGTAAAGAAAGAGGGTAAAGATTTTCTTATTGAATTCATGTTAGATGCTCAAACATCTCCCAAGACAAAAGAAAACAGTAAAAAGATGGAAGAGCTTAAATGTATTATGAACATGGCTACAGAAGAAGGAATAGTAAAAGCTTTAAAAGCACTGGCAGAAAGACCTGATAACAGAGAACTTTTAAAAGATATAGATGTTCCAACTCTGGTTATAGCTGGAAAAGATGATGAAAAGGTAACTCCTCCAGAGATTGTTAAAGGTATATCTGATGGAATAAAAGGTTCTATCTTTGTTGAGATATCAGATTCAGCTCATCTACCACCTTTTGAAAATCCAGTAGAGTTTAATAAGATAGTTATCCCATTTGTAAAAGAAAATCTTTAGAAAAAAGTAATGAAAGAATGATATATATTTACACAGGAAACGGTAAAGGGAAGACAACTGCTGCTATAGGGGCTGGTATTAGGGCTGTTGGTGCTGGGAAAAAGGTTCTTATGGTTCAATTTATGAAAGTTAAAGAGAGGACTTCAGAATACTACGTTATTCAAAAACTTGAAAATTTTGATATAGAAAGTTTTGGAAGGGAAGGTTTTTACCTTCCCAAAGAGTATTTAGAAAAAAACCCAGAAGCTAAAAAGTTTGAAGTAAAACCTCTATCTGATATAGATTTTCAACTTGCTCAAGATGGTTTTGATTTTGTAGTAAATGCTTTAAAAAATCAGTATTATCATCTTATAATCCTAGATGAGCTTTGTGTTTCCTTAAATTATGGTCTTTTAAAGGAAAAAGATATTCTAAATATACTAAAAAAATACAAAGAAGATATCCACTTTATAATTACAGGAAGGAATTGTCCTGATAGTATTATGGAAATAGCTGACCTTATAACTGAGATGAGAGAAATAAAACATTACTATAAGGAAGGAAAAAAAGCTGTAAAAGGGATCGATTTTTGATGATGAAAAAGATAATTGTATGGCAGACAGCATTTTTAGGAGATCTGATTTTAACAACTCCATTAATAGCTTCTTTAAAAAATCTATTCCCTGAGAGCCAGTTAGATATTATTACCAAGCCTTTTGGTAAAGATGTTTTAAAAGAAAATCCTTATATTGACAACATTATTGTTTTTGACAAGAAGAAGGATTCAACATTTTCCTTGATAAAAAAACTTAGAAATGAAAAATATTCCTTGGCTATATCTCCCCACAGGTCTCACAGAGCTTCTTACTCTCTTTTTCTCTCAGGTATACCTGAAAGAATAGGATTTGATAAGGCAGGATTTTCTTTTTTATACACAAAAAGAGCAAAACATAGATTTGATGGAACCCATGAGATTGATAGAAATCTATCTCTACTGAAACTTCTTAATGAGTATAGAGAGGAAAAGATAGTAAAGGAACCTCATATTTTTTTAACACCTGAAGAAGACGAAGCTTACAAAAAGTTTGAACTTAAAGATAAGGATTATATTCTTATTGCTCCAGGGTCAAAATGGGAAACAAAAAGATGGACTGTTGAAGGTTTTGTTGACCTTATTAATGAACTTTCCAAAAAAGAAAATGTTGTTTTATTTGGTGGAAAAGAAGATATTGAGTATGGAAAACAGATACAGGAAAAACTTGATACAGAGGTTATAAATCTCATTGGTAAGACAACTTTGAGAGAGAGTTTTTCCGTTGTAAAACATGCAAAAGCTCTTATATCAAACGATTCTGCCCCTGTTCATATGGCAGTATCTTTCAAAGTTCCTGTTGTTGATATATACGGTCCTACAGTTAAGGATTTTGGTTTTTATCCTTATAGAAACGGCACAGTTGTTGAAGTAGAAAATCTAGAATGTCGTCCATGTGGACTTCACGGACACCACAAATGCCCAACAGGAACTTTTGAATGTATGAAAAGGATAACTCCTGAGATGGTTTTAGAA
>JALWKR010000269.1 GCA_027081375.1 Persephonella sp. | reverse complement strand
CTGGAAACCAACAAATCCTGATAGATACCAGATTACCAGAAGGGAAGAAGATAAAAATGTATATAAAGTTCCTTCCCTAAGAAATATAACTTGCACCTATCCTTATCTTCATGATGGAAGTGTTTCTGACCTGAAAGCTGTAATTAAAATAATGGCAAAACATAATCTCGGAATAGATATAGCCGATGAAGATATTGAAAAGATAATTGCATTTTTAGAAACACTAAAAGGAGAACTTCCATCAATACTTACAGAGGAAAGTAAGTGAGGAGAGTTTATTTTGTGCTTTTTCTTGCTGTTGTTGTGACAGCTGCTTTTTTGTATTCTTCAAAGAATACTTTTGATTATACAGAAACAGCCTCAAATGTATTATTTAATCTTAAAAGACTCGAAAAAAATGAATTTAAACTGGAAAGTGAAATTTTAAAGAGTAAGTTTTTCCTCTACTATGACTACAATAAAATCTATCAGCCTATACTGGAAATAAAAAGTATTATAAAGCAGCTAAAAAATGGTCATTTAAAAAGTAAGGTCCATAAAAATACATATATGCTTTTGGAAAAATATGAGAACAAAATCCATGAAAAAGAAAATGATATTTATAAATTTGAAACCCTTAATTCTGCCATAAAAAACTCCCAGATATATATACCTGAATTGTCCTTAAAATATCTACAGCTTAATTCTAATCTGGATATATCATACTATCTTCTTGTAAACAAAGCAGTTTCTACAATTTTTTTACTTCAAAATAGTATGGATATGAACTTTATATCTGACCTAAAGATATATTATGAAATGCTTAAAAATTATAATGTTGAAGATAATCCAGAGATGGAGCAGTTTCATAAAACATTTTTACTTCATCTGAGGGTCATTTTAAAAAATTTTTCCATTTACCAGCAGGAATTTAAAAAAGCAGTTTTCTAAAAGAAAGTCAGACAGAAGCAAGGACTATAATTACTTTTAATTTTGGAATAGGGGTAGTTTTCCTTTCTGTATTGGCATATCTGGCATTTTTACTCGTAAAGTTAGATATAAATAATGAAACTCTTAAGGCTTTAAAAGAGGACTTAAGTAAAAGATTAATAACAGATGATCTGACAGGTTTGCCAAATAGAAAGGCCTTTTTTGAGGCAAAACAAAATTACAAAGAGCCAACTTTTATATTGATAAATATTGATAACTTCAAACATATAAATGATCTTTATGGTTCTTCTACAGGAGATCAGTTACTTATAGAGTTAGGACAGTTTATAAAAGAGAAAGTAGAAAAGCTTAACGCTGAAGTTTTTAGGCTTGGTGCAGATGATTTTGGAGTATTATTTGAAGATAGAAAGGATGAGTTAGAGAAAATAGTTGAATCTCTTATACAGGAAATTGAAAATAATACGTTTTTACTGAAAATAAAAAAGAACAACAAGGTAATACTCCTTGAGATTTCCATAAATGTTTCAGCAGGAGTCTCCTTTATTCCCCCACTTCTTGAAACAGCGGATATGGTTCTCAAACATGCTAAAGAAAGTAGGAAAAAGTATCTAATATACAGAGAAGATATGCAGCTCTACAGATATATTCAGCAAAACCTTAATCTTATAGATACAATAAAAAATGCACTTCAAAATAAGAAGGTATTCCTTGTTTATCAACCCATATTAGATAACAGGACGGGTAATATCATAGAGTATGAGTGCCTTGTTCGTATGAAAGACCAGAATGAAAATATTATATCTCCTGCTCAATTCTTACCTGTAGCCAAAGAGTCTAAATACTACAGCAAGATAACACAGGAGGTTATAAAACAGGCATTTGATAAGTTTAAAAATACCAGCGTTATGTTCTCTATAAATTTGTCGGCAGAGGATATAACAGATAAAGGAATAAAGGAATACATATATGAAATGCTAAAAAAACATCCTGAAATTGCTGAAAGACTAACATTTGAGATTTTAGAAAGTGAGAGTATTCATAACTATGAAGAAGTTCAGGAATTTATAAAAAATGTTAAAGCTGCAGGGGTAAAAATTGCCATTGATGATTTTGGTAGTGGTTATTCTAATTTCGCAAGAATTGTTGAACTTGACCCTGATTTTATAAAAATAGATGGCTCCCTTATTAAAAAGTTGCCTTATGATATATACGTTCAGGTTGTTGTTTCTACAATTGTTGATTTCTCCAGAAAGCTGGGAATAAAAACAGTTGCAGAATTTGTTTACAATGAGGATGTCTTTTCTACGGTAAAATCAATGGGAATAGATTACTCTCAGGGGTATTATATAGGAAAACCTTCTAAGGAGTGTTGCCCTCCTGAAAAAAGTTCATAGATTTATTAAACTATTTATAAAACCTTCTATAAAGAGGTTAAAATGATAAAGTTTAACCAGTATCTCAAAGAAAAATACGGCGGCAGAATTCAAAAAATCTCTATAGATG
>JALWKR010000268.1 GCA_027081375.1 Persephonella sp. | reverse complement strand
TGATAAAGTAGTCTCTATTACAAATGAATTATCTTTATTTAGGTTATCTTTAACAGCTTTCAAAAATTTTTTCCCTGCCTCAATATCTGTTTTACAGTTTTTTGCAATTTCATCTGTATTTAAGAATTCAAGTCTGTTAACACGACAAAATTCTTTTGCAAAAGTAGTTTTGCCACTTCCATTAGCTCCAGCTACTATAAACAGTGTCTTCTTCATTATTCATTATCTTTTATAGCATTTGAAATAGCCTGCCTGAAGGCAGGTTTACCTATTTTCTTTAATTACTTTTTCAACAAATTCTGTTGGAACCTTTAACGCCTTAGCAATTTGTTCTATTGGCATTTTTAACTCAAAATACATATTCTTAGCTATTTCTTTTTTTGTTTCTTCCTTACCCTTTTTATAAAAAGGATCATTCTTTATCATTTCCTCCGTTATAACTAAAGGCATATCTTTTACCTCCATAATTAATGCTAACTTCTCTTTTAATTTAGGTCTATAATTTAATGCTATCAATAACTTCCTAATATAATCAGCCCTTCTTTTTTCTGGCAATTTTAGCAGTTCTTTTGTTAATTCAAATATATACTCTTCAAAATCCTCAACTTTGCATAAAACTGCTAGTATTTTATCTTCAAGACTATCACTTTCTAAAAGCTCCTTACATTCAATATCTTTTATATCTTTTATCTCATAGCTAAACTTTAATTTATCTATTTCCAAATAATTTGGCATATTTAATTTTCCATCCCCCACATATAAGACTATTTGTTTTATAGGTTTGTCAGGATATCTTTGTTTTAAAAGAAAATAATACTCGAGCATTCTAAAAGGCATATTTTTATCGTTCTGGGTTTGCAGTTCTAAGTGAAAAACATAGCCATCTTCCAACTCTAAAACTAAATCAGCTATTCTTTCTTTGGTCGAGGGGAAAGTATTATCAAGAATTTTTGTTCCTTTCTTTCCTGTTAAAATACTTATGAATTTTTGAGGTATATTTTGGATTATATCTCTTAAGGTTTTGTCCAACTTTGCCATTTATTTATCCTAAAAAATATAAGCCTGCCTGAAGGCAGGCTATCAGTTACAGACTTTTTCTTCCTTTTCTTCCTTTTTCTTCTTTGCTTCTTCCAAAATCTTATCAAAATCCTTTATAGCTATAGGGAATACCTCATCTATATGATCAACAAATACCAGATTTAAGGATTTTCTTGCAAATGGTGGCAGGTCTTCCATTACCTCGTCTTTATTGTCCTTTGGAAGAATAACTGTCTTAATATCTGCTCTCTTTGCTGCAAGGATTTTTTCTTTTAACCCACCAACAGGTAAAACTTTTCCTCTTAGTGTTATCTCTCCTGTCATTGCAACATCTGCTTTTACAGGTTTTTGTGTAAAGAGAGAGAATATAGCTGTTGTTATTGCAATACCTGCAGAAGGTCCATCTTTTGGTATTGCTCCAGCAGGAACGTGAACGTGAACATCATATTTTTGGAAATCCTCAGGATTTATTCCATATTCCTCAGACTTTGATTTTACATAAGAAAGAGCTGTCATAGCACTTTCTTTCATAACATCCCCTAATGAACCTGTAAGTATAAGCTGTCCCTTTCCTGGCATTCTTGTTGCTTCTATTTTCAGTATCTCTCCACCTACTTCTGTCCACGCAAGACCTGTAACAACCCCTATCTCATCCTCTTTTTCTTTCTCAGGCATATATAAAGGAGCTCCAAGGAATTTCTTAACAAGGGATTTTGTAATTCTGTACTTTTTCTTTTTACCTGTTAGTGCAATCTCTTTAGCTATTTTTCTTAAAACTGCGTTTATTTGCCTTTCTAAACTTCTTACTCCAGCTTCTCTTGTGTAGTGTCTTATAAGAAACTGAAGTCCGCTGTCAGTAAATTCAACATACTTTTCACTTAAACCATTTTCTTTTAACTGCCTTGGAATAAGATACTGTTTTGCAATAAACAGTTTTTCTTCTTCTGAATATCCAGGAATTCTAATAACTTCCATTCTATCTAAAAGAGGTCTTGGAATAGTATCAATTCTGTTTGCAGTACATATAAACATCACTTCAGAAAGATCAAAAGGAACTCCAAGATAATGATCAACAAATTCTCTATTTTGCTCAGGGTCTAACACTTCTAAAAGTGCTGAAGCAGGGTCACCTCTAAAATCAGATGCAAGTTTATCTACCTCATCTAACATAAACACAGGATTTTTAGTTCCTGCCTGTTTTATTCCCTGTATAATTCTTCCAGGCATAGCTCCTACATATGTTCTTCTGTGCCCTCTTATCTCTGCTTCGTCTCTAACACCACCTAAAGACTGTCTTACAAACTTTCTTCCTAATGCTTTAGCTATGGACTTTCCAAGAGATGTTTTTCCAACCCCTGGAGGTCCAACAAAACATAGAATAGGGCCTTTAATTCCTTTTCCTTT
>JALWKR010000267.1 GCA_027081375.1 Persephonella sp. | reverse complement strand
TTTCTGAGTGGTATTTGTCTGCATTGTGATGTTTTAAGTAAACTGCACCTGTATCTGGGTCAATTTCACATTCAGATAAAGGTATCCATTTTCCTTTTACTTTTATAGCGTTCTTATCAGGGTCATAAGGAATTTCTCTTTCATGAACGTTGTAAACATTTGTCTCTTCTGTCCATGCACCTCTATCTCTCATATACTCGTAAGGAGTTGTTCCAAGCTCTTCACATATCTTCTTAAGATTTGGAAGTGTAGAGAAGGCTGCATTGTACCACTCTTCTATTGTTACAGGTTTTCCAGGATGTTTCTTAGATTCCCAGTACTTTCTTATTCCAAGTTTACCATCTGGATCTATAGCCCATGCAAGATTAATCCAGAATTCATTTTCTTCCCACACTTCTCCAAGACCTGCCTTAATATGAGCTTCCAGTGTTGCTCTCCATGGAACTTTTGGTCTCCATCCCATCTTTTGAAGAGCTACTCTTAAAACAGGCTGTCTAAATGCTGTCCATCTTTCTGGTTTTGTTTCTGCTGATTGGTTATCGTGTCTCTCTCCTGCTAATCCTACAGGGAGTATATAATCAACGAACCAGTTTGTCTCTGACCACATAGGAGAGAGATTAACTGTTAATTCCATTTTATTTTCATCTCTTAATACTTCTATCCATCTAAAACCATCAGGATTTATCCATACAGGGTTGTATATTTTAGAAATCCATACTTTTAATTTTCCTGGTATCTTGAGACCTCTTTTAGCCCATTTTTCTCTCCACTGGTCATCAGAGAGAAGATGAGGAAGTAAGAAAGAGAGCTCGTAAGTGGATAGAGGCCATTCAGGAGGCCATAAAAGTTCATTCCAATCATCTACAGGTTTAGGTTTTTTACCTATCGTAGCATCATATCCTTTTCCACCTACTCCTAAAACGTGCCAGTGGTGCCAGCCGACTCCACCAATTCCACCTATTGAACCTGTAAGGGCTAGGAAGAATAAGCCTGCTCTTCCTGCGTTCATCCATCCACCACGGTTTCCAGCAGCCTGAGCTCTCCAGAAGTAAGAAGTAATTCTGTCTCCTGCCCACAGAACAAGCTCATACAGTTTTTCTATTCTATCTAAAGGAACTTTTGTTTCTTCTGCTGCCCATTCAAATGTATAAGGAGCATATATCTGTTTTAAAACAGATATAAAGTCTTCAAAAGTTTCTCCTTCAGGAATTTCCTGTATTCTTCCTTCTTGTTTTAAGTACTTTAGATACTCTTTATCCTTTATAAAGGTTTTCCAGTTAAACCATCTTTCAACAAATTTTCTGTTGTATTTATCTTCTTGAAGGAGTCTATTTGCCAATGCTAAGAATATAGCCCCTTCTGTTCCAGGCCAAACAGGTATCCATAAGTCTGCCATACCCGCTGAGTTTGAAAGTCTTGGATCCATAACAACTAGCTTCGCACCTTTAGCCCTTGCATCAGCTATATAACCTGCGTGCTGTTGGAAGTAGTGCCCTGCATCTGCTGCGTGAGAAGAGGATAAGAAGATTAGTCTTGAGTTAGCAAAATCAGGAGACGTTCTATCATCTCCAGTCCAAGAAATAGAACCTAATCTTCCACCTGCTGAACATATATTTGTATGGGAGTTATGATGATCTCCACCCCATGACCAAACTACTCTTGCAGTAAAACCACCAGATTCATTAGGTCTTCCAACGTGATACATTATCATTTTTCTTTCAAACTCAGAGCCTTTTTCTAAGGCTTCTCTCATCTTCTTTCCAATAGTTTCTAAAGCTTCATCCCATGTTGTTCTTACCCACTTACCTTCTCCTCTTTTTGAACCAGGAGCTCTCTTTAGAGGAAAAGGAATTCTATCTGGATCATACATCTGAGATTGAGTTGCATATCCTTTTGCACAGTTTCTACCTCTTGAACCTGAATGGAATGGATTACCCATAAATTTTTTAACAACTAAATTATCTTTATCTACCCATGCTGTGAGACCACATGCTGCTTCACAGTTGTTACAAACTGTTGGAACTAACATATAGTTAATTAACTTAACTCCATCTCTAAGAGCTCCACCGTGTTTTTTCCAGTAATCTCCATCTGGTTCCTGCCAGTGATCCCATTTTTCAAAAGGAGGATAATAGTCTAAATGGCTTGGTGTAAATGTTAACTCAGCTTTTGTTTCCTCGTTGGAAGAGGCAACTGATTTTTCTACAACTCCTTTAGCTAAAGCAGCACCTCCAATAGTTGCTGCTATACCTTTTAAGAAATTTCTTCTTGATGTTCTCATTTATGCTACCCTCCTATTATTAACTTAATGGTAAGCATTGAGGAGCTATTAGCCATGCATGTTTAATAAGCCACAAGCCTATCAATGCAAAAACAGAACCATATAATGCGTATTTATACTTCCTTTTTTGAATAGCTATTCCAATAAAAGCCATTGGGAGAAT
>JALWKR010000266.1 GCA_027081375.1 Persephonella sp. | reverse complement strand
AACGCCTCTTATAGAGTTAATATCTCTTATTACAACTCTTCCTATTTCGTTCTGGTCTTCTCCTTCTAGGAAAACTATAATATCGTAAACTCCTGTAACAACATCAGCAGATCTAACATTTTTTATCTGGGAAAGTTTTTCCATAATGTAAGGAATTTCAGAAGGATTTGCTTCAATAAGTACGTAAGCTGTAGACTTATCTTTTACATCTATATCTTTTAGCAGTTCAGAAAAAGGTATTGGGCTTTCTTGAAGTTGTTCTTCCATTTCCTCCACCTCTTTTTATTCTTTTAGATTTTTCTTAGCACCTTCTATAGCGCCTATTATAGCACCTTCTATAACTGAAAATGCTTTTTTAATTATATTTTCAGCTTCATCAAGTATTTCAACCACTGTTTCTTTTCCTATCATTTTCTCTTCTTCACCACTTTCCTGTGTTTTCTTTTTTAACTCTTCAAGCTCTTTTTTTAATCTTTCTATTTCCTGTTTTAACTCTTCAGGAGATAACTGCTCTTTTTTTCCTGCCATTTTTATTTCCTCCTTTTTTGCTTCTTTAAGTTATATATAATACATCTTAAAAAAAAGACAATACAGAAAAATGAAAGAAAAATTTTTAAAAGAGGCTTTTAAAGAGGCTTTAAAAGCCTACGAGAAGGGAGAAGTACCTATAGGGGCAGTTGTTGTAAAAGATGGAAAAGTTATTGGTAGAGGGCACAACCAGAGAATTGAGAAGAAAAATGCTTTACATCACGCTGAAATAGTTGCCATAGAAGATGCCTGCAGGAATATAGGAAACTGGAGACTTGATGATTGTGAGATGTATATAACACTAGAACCTTGTATAATGTGTGCTGGAGCTATAATGCAGTCTAGAATAAAAAAGGTTATATTTGGAGCTAAAGATGAAAAAGGTGGAGCTGTTATAAGTCAGTACACTCTTTTTTCAGATAATAAGCTTCCGTTTAAAGTAGAGTTTGAATACTTAGAGGATAAAAAATGTTCAGAAATCCTAAAAAAATTTTTCAAAGAAAGAAGGTCTAAATAACCTTTTCAACAAATTCTTTTATTTCTTGCTCAAACCTCTTTCTAGAAAACTTTTCTGAATGTTTTCTTATTTTGTAAGGATTAAACTCCTTTTCATGTTTTTCAAAAAACTCAACTGCCTGAATTAAATCTTCCTCAGAAATATTCTCAAAATGAATTCCTGTTTCCATATCAATAACTGTTTCAGCTGTTCCTCCTTTGTTTATACATATAACAGGAAGACCTGATGCCTGTGCTTCAACAGCACTAATACCAAAATCTTCTATACCAACATGAACATAGGCTTTTGCTTTTGATAAAAGCTTTGCAAGTTTTGCTGTTGTTAAGTAGCCTGTGAAATGTATATTTTCTTTTGCTATTTTCTTTAACTTTTCCTCTTCACTTCCACTTCCAACTATAACAAGTTTTTTTCCTAATTTATTAAAAGCTTTAACAAGAACATCAAATCTTTTATACGGTTCAAGTCTTCCTATGGCTATGTAGTAATTTTCTCTTTCATCTGACAAACTAAACTTATCAACATCGACAGGAGGATATATTACAGAAGAATCTCTATTGTAGATTTTTTTAACCCAATCTTTTACAAAGTGAGAGTTAGAAATAATAAAATCAGGATTTTTTGAAAACTGAAGATCTTTTTTACGAAGGTATGGGATAAAAATCTTAAAAAGGGATTTTACTCCTGAAAAGTACAAATCAACGTTATCCCATATATATTTTAAATTTCTAGCTTGAAAATATGAGATATGAACTACATCCTTATTAGGCTTTTTTACACCTTTTGCTACTGCATGAGAGGAAGATATAATAACTTCTGTGTCAGATGGTAACTTTATACTTTCTATGAAAAAAGGAAACAAAGGTAAAAGGTATCTAAAAAATTTTCCTGCGTACCTTAGATTAGTGTCATAAATAGGTATATCTTTTCCGTCTAAAAGAAAACGTATATCTTCTTTTTTCATTATATTTATCATTGTGTAAACTTTATCTATATTTAAAGCTGTTATTAAACTGGTCATTACTCTTTCTGAACCTGCATATTTGTCTAGCCAGTCAGCAACTAGAACAATTTTCTTATTTTTTAACAACTAAATCCTCTTTAAAAAGTCCACTTTTATTGTTTTTTCTCCTGCACTTTCAAAAAGAACTTTAGCTGTTGCCCCTGTTATCTGCTTTATAACCCCTTTTCCAAAAACATCGTGTTTTACAAGCTGTCCTACTCTAAAGGAAGAAGATGATGACATTGTAATGTTAGGAATACTCCTTTTTGTTTTTGAAGATGAAACTTTTGTTTTTTCTGGAACATTTCTTCGTGTTGTTAGTACTTTTAGGTCTTTTTTTATATTTTTTAAAAATCTTGACTCTTTTGTTTCTTCTACTCTTCCATTATAGGAGGTTCTATAT
>JALWKR010000265.1 GCA_027081375.1 Persephonella sp. | reverse complement strand
AGGTGGAATAGTAGGGGCTAGAGTTGCATATATAATTGAGCATGGAGAAGAGTTTCACTCTTTTATGGATTATATAGCTTTCTGGAAAGGGGGAATTGACTGGTTTGGAGCATTTATAGGTGGAGCAGTAGTTTTAATATTTCTTCTTTACAGATACAAACTTCCTATACTTAAGGTTGGAGATGTTGCTTCTATATCTGTTGTTATAGGACATGCAATAGGAAGAATAGGTTGTACCTGTGCTGGCTGCTGCTACGGTAAACCTGTTCCTGAAGATTCTATTTTTAGAGATTTAGCTATAACATTCCCAAGACATGAAGACACTGCAGCACCACCAGGAATACCTCTTTACCCTACCCAGCCTGCAGAAGCTATAGGAAATTTTCTTATATTTTTACTTCTGTTCTTCCTTTACAGAAAAAAGAAGTTTGATGGGGAGATAGCAGGAGCATACCTTATCCTATACGGCACAGAGAGATTTTTACTTGAGTTTTGGAGAGGAGTAACTCCTCCCCTTCCTGTTATAAATCTAACGTGGAACCAGATAGTAAGTTTAGGAATGGTTTTAACAGGATTAGGATTAATTGCTTACGGATTTCTTTTAAGAAGGAAAGTAGAAAATGAAGCTTTATAACCTCTTTAACAAAAAAGTTTTTAAGATAGAACCTGGACTTGAAAGGATTAGAGAAGCTTTAAAAGAGATTGGAAATCCTCAAAATCAGTTTAAGTCTATTTTGATAGGTGGAACAAATGGAAAAGGCTCTACTGCTGCTTTTTTAGAGTCTCTTTTAAGGAAGCACGGATTAAAAACAGGTCTTTTTATATCTCCTCATCTTGTAGAGGAAAATGAAAGATGGCAGATAGATAGAGAAAATATATCTGATAAAGAGCTTGAAGAATATATAGAAAAGATAAAACCTCTCATAGAGAAGTACAGCCTCACATACTTTGAAGCATCTACCCTTTTAGCCTTTAAATATTTTGCAGATAAAAACGTTGATGTTGCTATTTTAGAAGTTGGGCTTGGTGGAAGATGGGACGCTACAAATGTTGTAGAGCCTGAGGTTTCTATAATAACAAATATTTCCCTAGACCATACTCATATGCTCGGAGACACTTTAGATAAAATAGCTTCAGAAAAGGTGGGAATAGCAAGGAAAGAAAAGCCTTTAGTTATTGGAACTGAGCAGATGGAAATAATCTCAAAAGCTATACTAAAGGGAGTAAAAGAGATCTACCATTATCCTATAGGTTTTTCCTACAAGAAAAAAGGTGAAAATAGGTTTGATTTTTTCTTTAAAAGAAAAAAGATAGAAAATTTAGAAATTTCTATGTTAGGAGATAGGCAGATACACAATGCTTCAACAGCTTTAGCAGGATTTTTTATCCTTTCAGAAAAAGAAAAAATTCAGATAAAAGAAGAAAAAATAAGAAAAGCAATAAAAGAAACTTTCTGGCTTGGACGCATGCAGATTTTAGAAAAAAATCCAACAGTTGTTTTAGACGGTGCTCATAATGAGGAAGCTGTTGTTGAAACAGTAAAAGAGGTTGAAAAACTTTTTCCTGATAAAGAGATTATCTTTGTTTACTCAGGTATGAAAGATAAAGACTGGAAGAAGATTGTTAATCTTTTAAAACATAAAGGGGAGGTTATATTCACAAAAATACCTGTTTCTAGAGGTTTAGATGAGGAAGATTTTAAAGAGTTTGATTTTCCATTTGAGAAAAATATAAAAACTGCTGTTGAGATGGTAAAGGTAAAGGCTTTAAAAGAAAACAAAATAGTTGTAATCCTTGGTTCTTTATATCTTGCTGGAGAGGTTTTAAAAATACACAAATAAGGAAGGCTAAAGCCTTCCACTACTGAACTTCTATCTTATACTTTTCTCTGTAGAGTTCTCTAAACTCTTCAAGTTTTTCTTCATAACCTTCTCTTCCCATAAGAGCATATGTGAAGTTTTTCCCTTCCTCAACAGCAGGCTGATCAAATGGATTTACTTTATACAGATATCCTGAAAATCCTGTAGCAAGCTCATAAAGATAAACAAGCATTCCAATGTTATATGGAGACACCTTATCTAAAACGATTGTTATATTTGGTACTTTACTTTTTATTAATGCTACCTTTGTTCCTAAAAGTTCCTTGTTTAAAATCTCATGGAGAGAATGTCCTGAAAGATAGCTTATATCTTCTGGAATATTATCTGATATTTTGTAGTCAACTTCCATCTTATCAATCTGTATAAATGTTATTATCTTATCTCTTATTCCATGTCTATAAAGCTGTATCTGTGAGTGCTGATCTACTGTTCCTAGTGCTTTAACTGGAGTTTGTCCAAGTCCATCTTTACCTAAACTTTCAGCCCATAGCTGCCTGTACCAGTCTACAAAAGAGGAAAGTCTTTCACCATACGGCATCATAACAGAGATGGTTTTTCCTCTTCTCATATTTGCTAGGTAATGGGTTAATGCTATAAGATAAGCTGGATTGTGTTCCACATGCTCTTCAACAGAGCAAACAAGATCCATTTTCTTTGCGCCTTTCAACACCTCATCTATATCAATGCCAACAACAGCAGCAGGAAGCAGTCCAACAGGAGTAAAAACAGAAAATCTTCCCCCTACAGGCTTAGGAATATCAAGAAGCTTAATACCATTCTCTTCTCCAAACTTTCTTAAAAATCCTTTTTCTGGGTCTGTTGTAAATATAAGATGTTCTTTCCATCTATCCCCAAGTTTTTCTTTTATCATCTCAAAAACAACAGCAAAATTTGCTATTGTCTCAACAGTTGAGCCAGATTTTGATATAACGTTGAAACAGGTTTTTTCTAACTCTATCTGTTGCAGAATAGCATGAAACTTTTCAGGATCAACATTGTCCATAACAAAAAATTTAGGTTTGTTAAACAGGTTATAGTTTCTATCTGTTAGAGACTGAAAAAGCATCTCAGCTCCAAGAGAAGAACCACCAATTCCAATAAGCACAAAATAATCAAATTTTTCTCTTATCTCATTTGCAAGTTCTTTTATAGGAGTTGTATCTTGATAAGGAAGTTTAGCAAAGTAAAACTTTTTTTCTTTTTCTTTTTGAATTCTGCTGTGGACTTCAACAACAAAATGTCTAAAAGACAAAAGTTCTTCTCTTAATATTCCATCCCTCTCCCCTATTGTTTCAGCCATCACATTTGTATAATCAATTTTTATCATGGCTTATCTCCTAACCTCTTTTTATGAATA
The DNA here is from genome assembly GCA_027081375.1 of Persephonella sp. Classification (GTDB taxonomy): domain Bacteria; phylum Aquificota; class Aquificia; order Aquificales; family Hydrogenothermaceae; genus JAADDV01. The sequence continues at coordinate 7,258 of JALWKR010000265.1, read as the reverse complement.
ATTAATTTTAAAACTTTGGTTGTCTAATTTCAGGAGTTATATTTTGATAAAATAATGAAAATACTTTTAAGAGAGGAAGTGTATGAAAAAAGCTATTTTAGCTTTAGAAGATGGGCATTTTTTTTATGGCTATGCATTTTCAGGTTTTTCTAAAAAGGAAACAGGTGGAGAAGTAATATTTAATACATCTATGACAGGTTATCAGGAGATTCTCACAGACCCATCTTATAAAGGTCAGATTGTTGTAATGACCCCTTCTGAAGTTGGAAACTACGGAACAAACTCAGAAGATATTGAAAGTGAAAAGATTCATGTAAATGGATTTGTTATAAAGGATCTTTCACCAATAGCTTCAAACTGGAGAGCTGAAAAAACCCTTCAAGAATATCTTGAAGAAAATAACGTAATAGGAATATACGGAGTTGATACTAGAGCTCTTGTAAGGATTATAAGACAGTATGGAGTTATGAAAGGTTATATAGGAATAGGGGACATATCTCCTCAGGAAGCTGTTAGAAAAGCCCGCTCTATTCCTGATATATCAGAGCTAGACCTTGTTTCTCAGGTTTCCCATAAGGAACCTTATAAATGGGAAGAAACTTCATGGCACTGGCCTGAAGGATACGGAAAACAGAAAGAGAAAAAGTATAAGGTAGCTGTTTTAGATTTTGGAATAAAAAGAAATATTCTAAGACTAATGGCTGATAGAGGATTAGACCTTACAGTTTTCCCTCACAACACAAAAGCAGAAGATATAATAGAGTTTAAACCTGATGGAATATTTTTATCTAATGGTCCTGGAGACCCATCTATCCTCAATTTTCAGATTCAGCAGATAAAAAAACTTCTACATACAGATATTCCTATGTTTGGAATATGCTTAGGGCACCAACTTCTATCATGGGCTATAGGAGGAAGAACGTATAAGCTAGAGTTTGGGCACCACGGAGGAAACCATCCTGTAAAAAATCTAAAAACAGGAAAAGTAGAAATCACAGCACAGAACCACAACTATGCAACAGACCCAGATTCACTACCTCAAAATGTAGAGATTACTCATATAAACCTGAATGATGACACTATAGAAGGAATACGCTTAACTGACAGACCTGCCTTTTCTATACAGCATCACCCTGAGGCTTCACCAGGACCTCACGATTCTCACTATATATTTGATGAATTTGTAAAACTAATAGAGGAATGTAAAAGATAGATGCAGGAACAGGCAAAAAATCAGAAACTAAAAGAAAGATGGGCTATAGGTTCATTAATTCTTAACCTTTCTCTTTCTATTTTAAAGCTTGTAGCTGGATTGTTTACAGGTAGTTTAGCTTTAATTGCTGAAGCTATTCACTCTTTTTCTGATTTAGTAGCGTCAGTAATATCCCTTATATCTGTAAAACTAGCAGCTAAAAAGACAAAAGAGTTTCCATACGGGCTTTACAAACTTGAGAATATAGCTTCAGTGATAATCTCTTTATTTTTATTCTTTGCAGCTTACGAGATTATCAGAGAGGCTTTTTTCTCTAATAAGGAAACAGAAGTAAAACATGTAGGGATAGCTATCTTTGTTATGGTTATTGCCATGATAACTACCTTTATCTACTCAAGACTTGAGATAAAAGCTGCAAAAGAGCTAAACTCCCCAGCTTTAATGGCAGATGCTCAGCATATATGGGCTGATTTTTTAGCTTCAACAATTGTTATTATAGGTCTTATAGGAGTTTACTTTGGATACAATTTAGATAAATATGCAGCTGCTGTTGTTTCTCTTTTTATTATCCATAGTGGCTGGGAGATATTTTCTAGCGGTATCAAGGTGCTCCTTGATATATCCCTTGAAAAAGATGAGTTAGAGAAGATAAAAAAGATTATCTATAATCACCCTGCAGTTGTTGAGATTAAACATATAAGAGGTAGAGCTGCAGGAAGTTTTAAATTTTTAGATATAGAGCTTCTTCTACATAATTACTCTTTGAGAGAAACCCATAAAATAGTAGATGAAATAGAAAGAAAGATAAGAACAGAAGTTCCTAATATAGACTCAGTTTTTATCCATTATGAACCTGTTAGACAGGAAGGTTTAAGAATAGCTTTCCTTGTTGATGAGAATAACAAAATAAAAGATTTTTCTTCAGCAAAGAGAATAGTAGTTGTAGATGTTTCAATGAATTATGAAACTCATATTAGTAATCAGATTGATGTGGAAGGAGATGAAAAAGAGATAGGAGACATAGTATCAAAAATAAATGTAGATATTGTTGTTTCAAAACTTCATCCCCTTGATTTTGAGGTTAGATGGAAGTTAACAAGATCTGGAGTTATGGTGTGGGAAACAGAAAAAGAGACATTTGAAGAAGCCCTTAATGAAGTTTTAAAATCTTGGAAGGAATACAATAAAAAACAAGGAGAAAGAAGATGATAAATAGAATTTTAGTAGGAATAGATGGTTCTAAAAATTCGTGGGTTGCTGCTGATTATGGAATATACTTTTCAAAAAAGCTACAAAGACCTGTAATTGGAGTTCATATTGTTGATATAAGACTTTTAGAAACTCCTTTTATTGAAGATTTAGCAGGTGCTTTAGGATTTACAACTTATGCAGATGTAACTCCCAAATTAAAAGAACTATTAGATGAAAGAGGAAGAGCTTTACTTGATGCATTTGCAAAAAAATGCAGGGAAGAAGGGGCAGACTGCTCTATAGCACAGGCATTTGGAATAGTAGCAAATGAGCTTGTGGACATGGCTGATCCTGAAGACTTAATAATTGTAGGAAAAAGAGGAATTCATAATAAGTTTGCTCCTCTTTTCTTAGGTTCAACAGCTGAGGCTGTAGCAAGAAAATCAAAATGTCCTGTAATGATAACAACAGACAAATTCAAAGAGATAAAAAATATTCTCCTAGCCTTTGACGGAAGAGAAAAATCTATTCACGCTGCTCAGTTTTTAAACAGTTTTGCAAAAGATTTGGGTATAGAAGAGATTTCAGTTGTTTCTGTTCTTGAAGAGAAATCTAGAGAAAAAGAAAAACATATAGAAGAACTTCTAGAAGCTAACCTTGATTTAGATTTTACTCTTAAATTTTTATATGGCTATCCAGATGAAGAGCTTGAAAAGTATATTGAAGAAAATAAGGAAAAATATGATCTTGTTGTAATGGGTGCTTTTGGAGAAAGCAGGGTAAAAGAGCTTGTTCTTGGAAGCACAACATCCTTTGTGATACAGCATTCTCCAATACCTGTTCTTTTAGTAAAGTAAGGGAGGTCTATTTTGGGAAAAAATTTCGGGGGATTTAAAGGGATTTTAATTATAGGACTGGGACTTATAGGTGGGTCTTTAGCTCTATCTTTAAAAAGAGAAGGATACCAAGGGAAGATATATGGATTTGATCTAAATGAAAATAGAGTAAAAATAGCAAAAGAGATGGAAGCTATTGATGAGGGATTTACTTCCTTTGATGATATTCCATGGAAAGATATTGATTTAGTTATACTTGCAACTCCTGTAAAAACATTTTTAGATATAGCTAAAAAAATAAAGCCTTATCTAAAAGAGGGGACTATTATCTCTGATGTTGGAAGTGTAAAAGGAGATTTAGTTAGGCAGTTAGAGGAAATTTTTAAACCTTTTAAATTTATTGGAGCTCACCCTATAGCTGGAACAGAAAAAGAGGGGGTTGAAAATGCAGTAATAGGTCTTTTTAAAAATAAAAAACTTATACTCACTATAGATGAAGAAGATGAAGACACAAAAAGATTAGAGGAGTTGTGGAGCGATTTAGGGGCAAAAGTTGAGGTTATGAACCCTGATCTTCATGATTTTGTTTTTGCATCTGTTTCTCACCTTCCTCACGCTGTAGCTTTTGCCCTTGTAGATAGCTTAATAACCCTTTCCAAAGAAACAGGTATTGACCTGTTTTTATACCCTGGAGCTGGTTTTAAAGACTTTACAAGAATAGCAGCAAGTTCTCCTGTTATATGGAAGGACATTTTTCTCCAAAACAAAAAAGATGTTCTTCACACAATAGATGAGTTTATAAACTCTATGAAAAAACTAAGAGAATATATAGAAAAAGAGGATGAAGAAAAACTTTTAAAACTTTTAGAGGAAAGTAGGGAGAAAAGACTTTCTTTAGGATAAAATAACTGCCTAATCCTTTCCTCTTTAGAGGAGAGATACAGGCAGTTGATATTTTTAAAATTCTCTTGTATATTAAAGACAAAAGCGATAACCAAGCTAAAGGGTTTCCTACAATAGAAAGTAGGAAGGGAGAAGGGAAACTCCCACCAAAAAACCGTAGGGTTGGGATGACCCGAGGTTATCCCGAAGGGATACAACGACCAACGGGAGTAGCCTAAGCCTGTGGAGAGGGTAAAATCTCTGTGAAGCAGGAAGCTTTCCAATTTATTGGAGAGCAATTCACTTTAAAAGTTTAAAATACTGGGAGTTAAAAAACTCCCAGTGAAAATTTTCATCTACTCAAACATATACTCATGGGGTTCAAGGATTTTTGATATGTCCTGCTTAAAGTCATCATCAATTTTTACATAAAAATCGCTGTGGGCTGCGATTTCTGCAGAAAACTTTCCTTTTTCGTAAACTTCTATGATAACCTCTTTGTCTCCTCTGTGTTTTTCGCATATTTCTCTTAGCTTTACAGCAACGCCGTTTAGAGCTTTTTCCTTTGGAAGTCTAAATCTTACAGCCTTAACCTGTCTGTTAATACTTTCTATAGGCTGTATATCTGTTGCGTTCATTGATACTGTCTCCTGTTCTTCGTTTATTTCCAATGTTCCCTCCACTATTACAAGTCTGTTTTCTTCTAAAAAGGAAGTATCTTCCATTCTGTCTGTAAATGCCCTTACGTCTATAAATCCTGTTTCATCCTGTATGTGCAGAATAGCCATTGTATTTCCTGAACGGGTTTTCTTTCTTTTTATGGAGGATATAACTCCTGCTATTCTTACCTTATCTCCACTTTTCAGGTCAAGGAGTTTATTTATCTTTGTTACAAAGCCTTTAAGCTCTTTTTCATAGGCTTTTAATGGGTGTCCTGAGATATAAAAGCCAAGAACCTCTTTTTCATACTCAAGCTTTTCTTTCTCGTGGAGAGGCTCAGCTTTTTCATAGGCTACTACAGGCTCAACAGCTGTTTCCATTAAACCAAATAGGGAGTTTTGACCTGATGCTTTCTGCTCCCTTGCTTTCTGTCCTGCAGATATTGCCTTATCTACAGACGCAAGCATGACTCCCCTATCAACATTTGAAAAATCAAACGCCCCTGCCTTTATTAATGCTTCAAGGACTCTTTTATTTAGTTTTTTTGTATCAAGTCTTTCTGCTATATCAAAGATATCTTTGTATAAACCGTTTTTCTCCCTTTCTTCCACTATATCTTTTGCTGACTGCTCACCAACGTTTTTAATTCTTGCAAGACCAAACCTTATTTTTCCTTTGTCTTCTATGCTAAACTCAGCTTTAGACTTATTTACGTCAGGAGGAAGAAGCTTTATTCCAAAATCTTCCATATCAAGAAGAAGATTTAGAAACTTGTCGTCGTTTCCTTCAGTAGACAGCTTAACTGCGAAAAACTCTTCAGGATAGTAGGTTTTTATATAAGCTGTCCAGTATGTAAGGTATGCGTAAGCTGTTGAGTGGGATTTATTAAAGGAGTAAGAGGCAAACTTTTCAATATCTTCCCAAAGTTTTGTTATTTTTTCTTTGTTAAAACCTCTTTCTACAGCTCCGCTTATAAATCTATCTTTCATTTTTGCCATAACATCGGCTTTTTTCTTACCTATTGCTTTTCTCAGAGTATCAGCTTCTGCCATGGTAAAGCCAGAAAGAATATTAGCCATGAACATGATTTGCTCTTGATATATACAGTTGTGGGAGATGATATCGTTTGCTATAAAGTTATGGGTTCCTTTTACTTCTATATCGTAAACATGTTCTTTACCAATATACTCAATACTTTTTATAGGAATAAATCCTATATCTCCATCTAAAAGTGCAAAAAGTTCTTCATCTTCTATTACAGAGGCAACTTTTTCTATCACTTTTGTGGATATAAAATTTTGCTCTCCATTAAAGAAATTGCTTCTTTGAACTCCTGATATCCTTGCAAATTCTCTTCTTGATAGAGCGTTTTTATCGCAAAACTCATTAACTTTTTCAAGAATAACATCTTTAGGATAAAAACAGCTATCTTTAGAAGATAAAATCTCTCTATTTTTCTTTTCTGAAGTCATAAAAGGCAATATCCATTTTTTAAATGTAGAAAGGTCATAAATAGTTACCTGATAGGCTGTTTTATCAGAATAGGTTGATTTGTAAATATGTGCTTTTATACCAATCCTTAAAAGTAAAGAGTATAAACCTTTCGCTAAATCTTCAGAAATTGTTTTTATATGGGCTAATTTTCTTCCTATAAAGCCATCGCAATCCCAGTAGTATGCAAGGAATTTTGCAATGGATTTTTTATCTAAGGAGAAAACGAACTCAGGAATAAACTTTTCATTGGATTTTTTATGGAAAAGTCCTAATTCTTTTAACCAGTTGATAAGCTGATTGCTATGATAAGAGTTTCTCTCTTTACTTGTTACATATATATTCCATACATCTCTTTTTCTCTTGAATTCTTTAAAGGTTATGTTATCAAATGCATTTAAAATGGCTTCTTTAAACTTATCTATCAAAGATTTGTCTTTATTCACAAAAGCAACTGAACTTTTTGCAAGGTAACCATCAGCAAGAAGATAAGCTAAAACTCTTAGTTTGTTTTCATCATATTCTTTGCCTTCAATATCAACCGATGTTGGAATAGCCATCAGGTCTTTATCTATATCCAAGTCTTTTAGTTCTTTCCATCCAAAAGGAGTTAAAAACTTGTGTTCAGCTGTTGCTTTTATTTCAAGACCATTTTTAAGGGTTATTTTGTAGACATCTTTTATTCCATTATCAAAGCAGTGGGTTATTTTTCCTTTTTTAAGCTTATTTGTTTTCGTATCTAATGTGAGAACCTCTTCGCCTACTAAGTTATTTTCTACAATCTCTTTAATTGTTTTTCTTGTTCCATCTGCAAGGGTTATAAGGGTATCCCCTGTTAAACACAAGCCATAAGTCTCCTCAAGAATACCCTTTACCTCTTCAAATGGATACTCAACAGGTTTTCTGCCGTGCTTTCTGTCTATGAAATCATCCACCATTCCAGACATTAAAGGTCCCGGTCTAAACAGGGCAAGGATAGCTATAA